>JAUHWK010000402.1 GCA_030424555.1 bacterium
CCGGCGCCGAGGACGCCACGATCGACCGCGTGGTGGTCAACTGGGAGGTCGGCGGCACCGGCGAGGCGTCGCACGGCGTGCAGGTGCGGGTCTGGAGCGGTGACCGCTGGGTGGACGGCCCCACCATCTCCGCCGGCTGGACCCAGCCCGACACCCTGTGCTGGATGATCCTGCGGGCACCCGCGAACGACACCGGTGCGTGCTCGGTCACGGTCGACGCCACCCTGCTCGATCGCCTGATCCACGGCAGCACGCGCGACCAGCTCGTGTTCCTCACCCGGCCGCTGTCCCCCAACGGGTCCGACGGGGTGGGGGCCGGCGATCCCTGGGGCCGCCTTCGCACCACCGACGTCCGCACCCGCGTCCGCTACCGCCTCCCCGAGGAATGATGTCGATTCTCCGCGCCGCCGCCCTCACCCCGATCCTGGTCGGCTGTGCCGAGCCCGACGACGCCATCCGCCGAACCCCGCCTCCGGGACTCGCCGCCGCGCCCGTCATCTCCCTCACGCCCTCGGTGGACCGAAACGGCGACGGCGTGCCGTGGGCCCGGGCCGGTGCGGAGCTCACCGTCGCCCTCGACATCGACGCCCCCGAGGGCCTCGACCTCGGCAGCACCACGGTCACGTTCACCGGTGTGCCCCTGTCGCACCGCGGGGACGGGGTCTGGGGCCGCACCCTCGACGGCGACGAGGGAGACGGCGAGAAGGTCCTCGACCTCGTGCTCGTCGACGACCTCGGCCAGCAGGTTCGCATCGCAGGAGGCGACGACACCGCCTTGCGGGTGGGGTTCGACTTCACCGGCCCCCGCGCCGACTGCATCCTGTCCCCGACCACCACCCACGACGGCACGACCACCCAGCTCCTCCTGCGCGCCACCGAGCCGCTGGCCCCCGGACTCGTCGCGCGCGCCGACCATCCCGACGTCCTCCTCGGCGAGCCCACCGTCGACAGCCGAGACGCCACCTGGCCCATCTCCTTCCCGTCCGCGGTCGATGTGCCCGCCTACACGCTCACCGCCACCGGGTCGGACCGGGTGGGCAACCCCCAGGAGGGCGCCTCCCTGTGTACGGAGCCGCCCGTCGGGCTGCACAAGGGGATCGGGCCGGCCCTCGACGGCACCGACATCGGCCTGACCGTCGACCCCTCACTCCCCGGGCCTGGCGCAGCGCGGGCGACCACCGGCGCAGCGATCACGGTGACCTTGCCCCTCGAGGACGCCGTCGACCCCGACCGGAGCTTCGTGAGCCTGTCGGGGGTGGCCCTGTCCTCCACCGACGGCGAGACCTGGACCGGCGTGCTCGGCACCCCGGGCGACGGCCTCAAGACGCTGTTCGCCAGCCTGGTCGACCCGTACGACAACCGCCTCGACGTGTCGGCACCCGAGGTCGGCGTGATCGTCGACACCACCCCCCCGACCGTCGCCAGCGCCGTGCTCTCCCGGGCGCCCGCGTTCTCCCCCTCCGACGACGGCGAGGGCACGTTGTCGGTCGGTCCCGACGACCCGCTCACCGGGGAATCCGTGGCCGTCACCCTGCGGGTGATCACGGTCGAAGCCATGGCCGACGATCCGGTGCTGTCCGTGAACGGGCCCCACGCCCTGTCGTTCCAGCTCACCGAGCGCACCGACCGCATCGCCGTGTGGACCCTGGCGGAGGTCCCCACGGACGGGGCGGGGACCTACGGGTTCACCGTGCAGACCGAAGACGACCTCGGCAACCGCAGCGGGGCCGTGCCGCTCGACGTCACCCTGGAGATCGACGTCACCCCGCCCCCCGAGCCCGACGTCCACACCCCCGACACCATCGTGTACGCCCGCACGCCCTGGGGCTCCCAGGCCACCGGAGGGGTCCCGCGCTTCGCCGTCACCGGCGGTCCTGGCGCCGCGGACTCCGACGCGACCGTCGTCCTCCTGGACGCGCTGGGACGGGTGATCGACAGCACCCGCGTGGACTCCGACGGCAGCTTCCCCCCCTTGGTCGGGTCGTCCGATCTCGCGGACGTGTCCGTCGCCGTGGTCGATGACGCCGGCAACCGATCCGCCGCCCTGCGCGTCCGCGACGTCGCCTGGACCGCCACGCTCGGCGGCAAGGTGGCCGGGCAGGACGACGCCAACCCGCATCGCTTCCTGGAGAGCACCCGCGACAGCCCCACCCGCCTCGGCGAGGTGCGCACCACCGTCGAGCGCCCGGCCCCCGTCGCCACCACCACCGCGGGCGGCCACGGCTGGACCCGCCTGGGTCCGCTCGCCACCGACGAGCCCTCGCCCCGCGAGCGATCCGCGGCCGCCTGGGACGCCGCCGACGGCTCCCTGGTCCTGTTCGGCGGACTCGCGGACGTCGCCCTCTCCGACACCTGGATCCGGCAGGACGGCGCGTGGTCCTCGGCCCAGGCCGACGTCTCCCCACCCGCGCGCGCGCTGCACACGATGGTCTACGATCCCCAGCGGGAGCGCGTGGTGCTGTTCGGCGGCGCGGCGGGCAACACCAAGCCGTTCGGAGACACCTGGGTGTGGGACGGCACCGCGTGGACCGAGCAGTTCCCGACCACCTCCCCTCCAGCCCGCGCCTTCCACGCGATGGTCTACGACGGCACGGCGGATCAGATCGTGCTGACCGGGGGCCAGGGGGAGGACTTCGCGAGCCTGTCCGACACCTGGGTCCTGAAGGACGACACCTGGCGATCGCTCGCGACCTCGGTCGGCGGCCTCCCCGGCCAGACCCAGCTGGGATGGGATCCGGTCCGCGACAAGGTCGTGATGACCACGGGCGCGTCCGACGGCACCGGCGCGACCTGGCTGCTCGACGGCGACCAGTGGGTCGAGGTGCCCGGCAGCAACACCGCCGCCCGACAGGACGCGACGATCACCTGGGACCCCGTTCGCGAACAGCTGATCCGGGTCGGTGGCGAGCACGAGGTGTTCTCCCCGGGCCCCCCCGTCGGCACCGAGTGGGCGCGCTCGGACGCGGTGTGGGCGTTCGACGGCGCGGCCTGGCAGGACATCACCCCCCCGTTCGCGACCCGGCCCGTGTCCCGCCACGTGAGCTGGTACGAGCCCGCCGAGGACGCCTTGTTCGTGTTCGGCGGGGGCGAGGCCTGTGCCGACTTCGGCTGCGCGTTCGGCACCGACGCCGACCCCGGCACCTGGAGGCTGTACCCGGAGGGCTGGTACGTGGTGTCGCCCGGCGACGGCCCGTCCGCCCGGTACGCCGCATCCGGCGCCTGGGAGCCCATCGACAACACCCTCGTCCTCCATGCCGGCCTGCAGCGCGGCGGCGTCCGACGCTTGGACGAGACCTGGGTGTGGACCCGCGGCCGGTGGACCCAGATGCCCAACACCGAGCCCAGGCCCCCCGCGGTCGCGTTCGCCACGATGGCCCACGACCCCCTCGAGGACGCCCTGGTCCTGTACGGAGGATCGGCCGAAGGCGGCGGGCTCGACGATCGCACCTGGGTCTGGTCCTTCCCGAGCTGGCAGCTCACCGAGGACGCGATCGATCCGGGCCTCGAGGGCGCGGCGATGGCACCGGACGGCAACACCCAGCAGCTGATGCTGTTCGGCGGCCGGCGGTCCGGCACCGCGCTCGACCAGACGTTCACGCGCAGCAAGGACGGGTGGGAGGCGGTGCTGCCCGATGCGGTGCCCCCCGCGCGCTTCGGGCACGGCATGGCCTGGGATCCCCTGCGCGCAGAAGTCGTCGTGCACGGCGGAACGGACGACGCCGGAAACGCGCTCAACGACACCTGGGTCTGGGACGGCACCCTGTACAAGGAGCGCCTGCCCACCACCGTGCCGCCCGCCGAGGGCCACGTCGCGCTGGCCTGGTTCAAGTCGCTGGGCGCGCTCGCGCGGGTCGGACAAGTGGGGGAGGCCATCGACCCGCTCGACGTCTGGATCTGGGACGGCGCGGACTGGTCCTTGCTCGACATCGACCCCTCCAGCGACAGCCCGGGCGCGCGCCGCGAGGTGGTCGCCCAGGTGGTGTGCGCTGCCAAGGCGCCGCCCGCCGCCGCGAAGAAGCCGGCGCCCGCGCCGCGCGCACGCAAGCGGCCGTAGCAGC
>JAUHWK010000403.1 GCA_030424555.1 bacterium
GCCCTGCACACCCTCGATGAGCTCGACGTGCGCTCGGTGACACTGGAGGCGGTGTTCCCCAGCGCCAACCTGCTGGGAGACGATGGGGTCGGCCTGGACCTTCCGCCGTCCTGGTTCTTCGAAGCCGACTGGGACAACCTCGACGCGGCCACCGAGACCCACTCCCCGTCCTTCGTGATCCACGGCCTCGCAGACGACTTCATCGACCCCCGGTACGGGCCGATGCTGCACGCGGCGCTGCCCGATCCCCGCCACCTCTGGCAGCCGGAGGGCGTGGGCCACGACGACATCCACCGGGTCCTTCGTGAGACGTACGGCGAGGTGCTCGGGCGCTTCCACGCCGACCCGTATACGGACCCCGTCCCCTGAGGATGGAGGCCCGGGCATGGACGATCAGGTGGTGCGCGCCGCGGCGCAGGCGTGGGTGACGCAGGACCCGGATCCGATCGGGGCGCAGCAGGTGAGGGCGTGGCTCGACGCCGACGACACGGCCGCCCTGCGCGAGGCGTTCGGGGGGTCGATGGCATTTGGGACCGGGGGCATGCGGGGGCCGATGGGGCCCGGCACCCGGTGCATGAACCGCCTCACGATCCGGCGGGCGGCTGCGGCCTGGGTGGACGCGCTGGTGGCGTCGGGCGCGGACGTCGCCTCCAAGGGGATCGCGGTCTCCTACGATGGACGTCACCACAGCAAGGTCTACGCCGAGGACGTCGCCCGCATCGCGGCGGGGCGTGGGGCGCGGGTCTACCTGGCGCCGGTCCTCACGCCGACACCGGTGCTGAGCTTTGCGACCGCGCACCTGGGCTGTGTCGGGGGCGCCATCGTCACTGCGTCCCACAACCCGCCGGCGGACAACGGCTTCAAGGTGTTCGACGGGCAGGGCGCCCAGATCCTGAGTCCGTTCGACGAGGACGTCGCCGACCGGATGGCGGCGATGGACGATCCCGGGGTGCTCGCCGCCCTCGGTGACGCCCGGATCGTGCCCTGGCCGGACGCGGTCCGACAGGCCTACCTCGCGGGGATCGGCTCCTTGCGGGTGCGGCGTCCAGGAGCCTCGCTCCGCATCGCCTACACCCCGATGCACGGCGTCGGGCGCGACTGGACCCCGGTGGCGCTGGCCGCGGCCGGGCACGATGACCTGCATCCGGTGCCGTCGCAGATCGATCCGGACGGCGACTTCCCGACGGTCGCCTTCCCCAACCCCGAGGAGGCAGGTGCCCTCGATCGGCTGGTCGCCCACGCCGAGGCGGTGGGGGCCACGCTGGCGCTCGCCAACGACCCGGACGCGGACCGCCTCGCGGTGGTGGTCCTGCACGCCGGTGCCTGGGTGACGTTGTCGGGCAACGAGGTGGGCGCCCTGCTCACCGAGGATCTGCTCGCGGCGGGCTCGGGGTCGGATCGGATGGTTGGCACCACCATCGTCAGCACCGCCTTGGCGGGGGCCGTGTGTGCCCACCACGGGGTCGCGTGCGTCGAGACCCTCACGGGGTTCAAGTTCATCGCGGACAAGGCGCGGCGCCACGAGGCGGCCGGGGGCACGTTCGTCCTCGGGTTCGAGGAGAGCATCGGCTACACGGTCGGCTCGCGGGTGCTGGACAAGGACGGGGTCAGCGCGGCCGTGATCGTCGCCGACCTCGCGGCGGCCCTGGCGGCGGAGGGACGGACCCTCGTCGACGCGCTGGAGGCGCTGTTCGCGCGGCACGGTCGGCACGTCGCCGAGACCCGGAGCCTGCGGATGCCCGGAGAGGACGGCCGCGCCCGCATCGCCTCGGCGATGGCGTCGCTGCGGGCCGATCCCCCGTCGCGCCTGGGGCCGCTCGCGGTGGGGGCGGTGTGGGATGTTCAGGCTGGCGTCGCGATCGCGGCCGACGGCACCCGGACGGCGCTCGATCTGCCGTCGTCGGACGTGATGGGGTTCTTCTTCGCCGACGGCGGCCGTGCCTGGGTGCGGCCCAGCGGCACCGAGCCCAAGATCAAGTTCTACGTCGAGGTCGTCGTGGACGGGGACCGGGCGATGGGTCAGGCCCGGCTGGATGCAGTGCACGCGGCCTTGCGGGTCGCGGCGGGAGGCGAGGCATGAGCGAGTCCCATCCGATCGTCGTCGAGGGCCTCGCCCGCGACTGGGAAGGCACGCGCGCGGTGGACGACGTGTCGTTCGAGGTCGCCGCCGGTCGGGTCGTGGCGCTCGTCGGGCCCAACGGCGCAGGCAAGACCACGACCCTGCGGATGATGGCGGGCATCGTCCAGCCCACCGCGGGCACCGTCGCCCTGTGCGGACACGGGATCGCCACCCACCCGGTGGCGGCCAAGCAGCACCTGGGCTGGGTCCCCCACGACCCGGCGCTGTTCGATGCGCTGACGGTCCGGGAGCACCTGGAGCTGGCCTGCGACCTGTGGGGCGTCCAGGTGGCGGACGCGGACATCGACGGATGGATCGAGCGGTTCCACCTGTCGGAGAAGGCCGACGCGCCGACCAGCGCGCTGTCGCGCGGGCAGAAGCAGAAGGTGGCGCTGGCGTCTGCGGCGGTCCATCGGCCGGACGTGTTGCTGCTCGACGAGCCGATGACCGGGCTGGATCCGGCCGCCATCCGCACCATGAAAGCCTGGGTGCGCGCGGAGGCCGACCGGGGGGTGGCGATCATCCTGTCCAGCCACCTGCTCGGGGTGGTCGAGGACCTGTGTACCGACCTGATCGTCCTCGTGAAGGGGCGGGTCCGGTACCGGGGCACGATGGAGGAGGCTCGGGTCGCGCTCGACGGGGAGCGGCTGGAGGAGCTGTTCTTCAAGGCGACGGCCGAGGATGCCGAGGGGACGGGCTGATGCTCGCGATGCACCCCTCGATGCGCCGGGTGTTGGTGGTGCGGGTGCGCGCGATCTTCCGCGAGGCCCGCAACAAGCTCGGCACACCCGGCGGGATCCTGGTGGCGCTGCTGCTGCTGGGCACCCTGATCGGACCCTTCGTGGCGCGCGCCGTGTTCCCTGGGCTCGGGGCGTCCGAGAGCATCGGGCGGTGGGGGACCACTGGGGTGCTCGGACTGTGGTTCGTCCAGGTGCTCCTGCGCGGCACCGGCGACGTGCTGGGGTTCGAGCCAGCCGAGGCGGATCAGCTGTTCGCGGCCCCCGTCCCCCAGGAACAGCTGATGCGGTACAAGGTCGGCCTGCTGCTGATCGCGTGGGCGAACACGGCTGTGCTGCTCACGCCGATCGCCTCGATGTACGCCGGCAGCGTGCTGGGGGGCTTCTTCGCCGCGCTGCTCGTCATGCCCTTCCTGCAGATGTCGGCGATGATCCTCACGCTGATCCGGGAGGGCGCCGGCATCCCGTCCGGGCTCCGGTATGGCGTGATCGTCGTGTTGATCGGCCTGCCCACGGTGATGTCGGGGGGGATCGGCCAAGGCGCGGACGCGGTGGCCGACGGCGTCAACGCGGTGGCGGCGCACCCGGTCGGGATGGTGCTGATCGCCCCGTTCGTGGCGTCCGCGACCATGATGGGCGCGACCACAATCGGTCCCGTGCTCGCGTCGGCTGCCACCCTCGCGGTGATCGACGCCGCGCTGGTGATGGTGCTGCTCCGCCTGGGGCAGCGGGCCTGGGTGGAGACGGCGCAGGCGGGCGCGGATGTGCTTCGCTCCCGGATGCAGAGCCTGCGCTCGGACGGCCTGGACGAGAGGGTCTTCCGGACCTTCACGGAGGAGGGCGTGCAGATCCACGCGGAGCTGATCGAGCGCACGCGCTTCAAGCGGATGGTCGAAGGAGCTTCGCGCACGGCCTTTTCGTGCTCGTTCTTTGCCGAGCGCGAGCTGATCTACAGCGACGACCCTTCGATCGACTCGTGGTTCGAGCTCGCGAATCGCGTCGGCGACAAGGATCAGGCGCGCGAGCTCTTCGCGACGTTTTGCGTGCTCGTGCACGCGCTCGAATGGTGTGAGCTGACTCTGCGATACCGCAGCGACAAGCGGCGCTGCGCGTCCACGCTCGCATGGACCGCACACGAGCTCGCCGCGTGCGAGGTCGTGCGCAGCGGAGAACTCTGCGAAGACGACGCGCTCGGGCGC
>JAUHWK010000016.1 GCA_030424555.1 bacterium
GCCACCGTCTCCCAGGGCCCGTCGGGGAGCGACAGCCCGGTCTGCTCGACGAAGGCCTCGACCTCGGTGCTGCCGGGAACGCGCCAGGTGCCGTCGGCGATGGGGACGGCGCCGGGGCGGCTGCGATCGCGCTCGTCCTCGATCTCACCGACGAACTGCTCGAGCAGGTCTTCGAGCGTGACGATGCCGACGCACCCGCCGAACTCGTCGACCACGACCGCGAAGTGCTCCCCGATCTCGCGCATCTCGGCGAGGAGGGTGTCGGCGGGCTTGACGTCGGGGACGAAGCGGACGGGGCGGAGGTGGTCGGCCAGGATCTCCTGGTCTTCGGACAAGAACAGCAGGTCGGCCTGGTGGACGAGGCCGACGATGTGGTCGATGCGCCGGCGGTAGACGGGCAGGCGGCTGTGCTGGGTGCGCATCGCGATGTCGGCGGCGACCCCGACGGTGGTGTTTTCATCCACCGCCACCACGCGCACGAGGGGCGTCATGCAGGTCTCGACGGTGAGGTCGGCCATCGCGAGCACGCCGAGGATGAGGCGCTTCTCTTCGGGGTCGATCGTCTCGCCGCCTGGCGCATCCAGCAGCTGGCGCAGCTCCTGGCGGGACAGCTCCTGGGCATCCGCGCCGCCGACGAGCTGAACCAGCACTGCGTTCCAGGCGCGCACGAGCACGAGCAGCGGGGTGAACGCGGTGCGGGCGGCCGACAACGGGACGGCCAGGGTGGGGGCGAGACGGTCTGCGTGGTGCTGCATGACGGTCTTGGGCAGGGCCTCCCCGAGGATCAGCGTCATGGGGACGAACAGCAGGGTTGGCGCCCATGCGCTCGAGATGCCCTGAGACAGCAGCATCGTCGCGGCGATCGTGGCGCCTGTGACCGTGCTGAGGTTGGTGCCGACGAGGCAGGTGCCGAGCATCGCCGCCTCGTCCTCGAGCAGATCGAGGGCACGGCGCGCGCCGGACTCCCCCGCCTCGGCGCGGGCCTCGAGCCGGATCCGGCTGGCGTTGACCATGGCGATCTCGGACCCGGAGAAGAACGCCTCGAACGAGACGCACAACAACATCAGGGTCAGCCCGAGGGCGATGCTCATGCACCCTCCTCGGCGAGCGGGCTGTCGGTGAGGGAGACGACGCGGACCGTCGCGATGCGGCGCCCGTCCATCTCGACCACCTCCACCTCGTGATCGCCGGCCTGGATGCGCTCTCCGACCTCGGGGACCCGCCCCAGCGCGGCGAACACCCACCCACCCAGCGTGTGGACGTCGTCGTCGTCGAAGGTGAGGCCGGTCTCTTCCTGGAGGTCTTCCAGGTCGATGCCTGCGCGGACGAGCAAGGAGCCGTCCTCCTGCTCCCGCACGTCCTCGTCCTCTTCCTGGCTGTCCTCGTCCCCGAGCTCGCCCACCAGCTCCATGATCAGGTCGTCCAGCGACACGAGGCCGACCACGGTGCCGTGCTCGTCGAGGACGAACGCCATGTGGATGCGGCGCCGGATCATCTCCTTCATCATGTCGTGGGCCGGCTTGGAGGCCGGGACGAACACCGGATCGAGCAGGACGGTGCGCAGCTGATCGGGGGAGGACAGGGGGGTGCGTCGGAAGCGCAGCAGGTCCTTGACCAGCAGGACGCCCACGATGTCGTCGGGGCCGGACTCCCAGATGGGGACGCGGCTGTACCGGGCGTCGCGGCAGGCGGTGAGCAGGTCGGACCACGCGGTGTCGAGTGGCAGGCCGAACACATCCGGGCGGGGGGTCATCAGCCGGTTGACGGGGATGTCGTCGAGGTCGAACACGGCCTCGATGATGTCGCGCTGGTCCTCGCCCACGACGCCCTGGGCGGTGCCGCGCTCCACGAGGACGAGGAACTCCTCCTCGGCGATCCCGCGGCCGATCGTGCCCCCGGTGACGCCGAACACGCGCGCGAGCAGCCCGACGAGGGTGTCGACCACGATGCGCGGCAGCCACAGCACGCCCTGGAGCAGGGCCACCGGCCACACCGCCCACCGCACCCAGCGGTGGTTGTAGCGGAACGCGATGACCTTGGGCGTGATCTCGCTGAGCAGCACGAGCAGGGGCGTGACCACGACGATGGTGAGCCACGGCCGGCCGGGCGCCATCGTGGCGATCAAGGCGGCGGTGGTGGTGGAGATCGCCACGTTGACGGTCTCGTTGCCCATCAGGATGGTGGTGATCAACGAGGTGCGTCGGCCGAGCAGATCCAGGATCCGTCGATCGGTGGGACCGCCGGTCTCCTCCAGGCGGCGCCGGTCGATCTCCTGAAGGGAGAAGAACGCCGTCTCGGTGCCGGAGAAGAAGAAGGACAGCGCGAACAGCCCGAGCAACATCCCGGCGGTGGCCCACCACACGGTCACGCGCCCTCCGGGGCCGGGGGGGCGAACCAGGCAAAGCCCTTGGGCCAGGAGCCGTCGGGGAGGGCGGCACCCGACCCGACCGTGGCGCGGCCGATGCAGTGCAGATCCACGCCGTGGGCGCGGGCGAGCGCGAACAGGGACACGGTGGCCCAGGCGGGGGCAGTGAACAGGAGCTGGTAGTCGTCGCCACCCGCGAAGCGGTGTCCCATGGGATCGTCGGCCAGGGCGGGGTGGTCGGGCAGACGGCCGGGATCGACGACCAGGCGCACGCCCGAGGCGGCCGCGAGGCGCGGGACGTCGGTGCCCAAGCCGTCCGACAGGTCCATCATCGCGGTGGGCAGGGCGTCGGCGGCCAGCGACAGCGCGAACGCGACGGGGGGATCGGGGCGGCGCAGGGCGGCCAGGGCTTCGGCGGGGGGATCGGCGCGGCGCCAGCCCGCGCCGGCGAGGCCGGGCGTGCCCGTCACCCACAGGGCGTCGCCGGGGTGGGCGCCGGTTCGGGTGATCGCCCGATCGCGCACGGGGCCGCCCAGGGTGACGGTGATCACGCGGGGGCCGTCGGTCTGGACGGTGTCGCCGCCAACCAGCCGGATGTCCCACCGGGCGAGGGCCTCGCCGACCCCACGGGCGAACCCGTCGAGCCAGGCGGGGTCGGGGGAGGGAAGGGCGAGCGAGAGCAGCGCGGTGGTGGGCCGGGCCCCCATCGCCGCGAGATCGCTCACCGAGACGGCGATCGCCTTGAACCCGACGTCCTCGGGGGACAGTCGGCCATCGACGTGGCGACCCTCGACCAGGGTGTCGACGGTCCACGCCATGCCGTCGGCCAGGACGGCAGCGTCATCGCCGGCGTCGACCGCGGGCGGATCGGGCTGGTGGCACGGGGGACGGGCGGCGAGAACCCGCGCGATGACGGCACCCTCGGGGTCCGAGGCCGGAGGAGGCTCGGGGTCCGGGGGAGGGTGGTCGGATGTCGAGGGGGGTTCCACGTCTCAGGGGTCCTCGGGGGGACGCGCGTCCCCCGCCTCGTCCGACGGGGCAGCATCCACCGGCGGTGCAGGGAGCACCACCGCGAACCCGTCGGCGCGGACCGATAGTATCCGGATCGGACGCTGTGCGGTGCGATCCGCCTGCGAGAACCCGGACAGGCCGGTGACGGTCGGCCCGCTGGGGGTGCCCTCGGGGGCGGTGGGGGCGTCGGTCGACCCGGAGGCGGACGCAGGGCCCGGGCCCTCGGCGAGGGCATCGCGCACGCTGACGCGGGTGGCGTCGGAGCCGACGATCGCAGCGGTCCACACACCCAGATCCCAGGCGAGCGCCTCCATCGGGCGGGGGGTGCGGCCGGTGACGTCACGCTGTCGGTCGACAAAGGCGGGCCACGGCGCGAGGGGCTTCCAGGTGTACCCGGCGGGGGGCGGCGGAATGAACACGTCGGTGAACAAGCCCCCGGCCAGGTACGGGCCGCCGCTGGCGATCAGCGACGCGTCGTTCCAGCCGGACAGGCCCAGCATTCGTGCGGGCGGGACGTCGTGGGGCTCGAAGCTCCCCACCGCGAACTCCTCGTGGGCCAGTCCGGCCGCCACCAATGGGACCCGGCGAGCGCTGTCGGGGACGAACACGGCGTCGACCCGCAGCAGGGGCGGGCCCTTGACGTCGGAGGGGGGCTCCCCAGGCCGGGGCTTGGGGGGCGGAGGCATCTCGTCGCGGCCGACGACCTCCGCGGCGAACGCGCGAAAGTCTGTGAGATCGGGCGGGTACAGGGCCTGCTCGGCGACCGTGCCGCCGCGCGCGAGCACGCCGGACGCAAAGACCTCGGCGGCGTGGCGGCCGTACTCGTTGTCGGGCGCGATCACCGCGAAGGCACGGGCCTCGGTCTCGGTGAAGACGTGCTCCAGCAGGGCGTGGATCTGTTGGTCGGCGCTCAGCCAGCCGTCGAAGGCCCAGCGCCCCGTGGGCGATGGATCCACCGCCCCGGTCATCGACAGCAAGGGCACGCCGAGGGCTTCGGCCCGGGCTGCGACCGCGTCGGCCTGATCGGTGAGGAGTGGGCCGAGGACGAGGCTGGGCCGCTCGGTCGCACACAGCGCGTCAAGAGCCTGCACGGCGGCGTCGGCGGTCTCGCCCGCGTCGGACACGACCACGCGAACCCGTGCTTCGAGCGCCTCTCCGAGCCCTCCCTCGAACGCGGTGCGCAGCATGGCGGCGACGCCCGCATACCGGCCCTCGGTCGGCAACAGCATGCCCACCACGGCTCCATTCGGGGGGCCCGCGTCGACCAGGCTCTGCAGCGCGGGACGCAGCGCGACGGCGTCGGGGGCCGCGTCGCGCCAGGCGGCCTCGTCGTCCAAGAGGGTCTGCGCCAAGGCCAGATCGCCTGTGCCGATCGCCTCCCGGACCGCGTCGGCGGGGCCCAAGGGCTCGGCGTCCGGGGGAGCGTCGGGGACCGGGGGGAGGCCACCGAGCGGTGCGTTCACCGTGGCGGTGGGGGGATCCTCGGTGGGCTCGGCCGACGGGCGGTGGCTGTCGGGGCGGGGCTTGGCGGGCCGGGAAGCCCACGCGGTGCCGGTGGTGAGCGCGAGCCCGAGGACCCAGGGGACGGCGCGGATCATGGTGCGGGAGAGCGGGGGGATCACGGTCATCGTCGGGCCTCCACCGCATCGTTCCATGCCCGGCGACGCGGGTGACGCGCGCCATCCAGCTGCTCAGCCCAACGCGCCAACATCGCTTGCTCGTCCGTCGACAGATCCTGCGGCAGCTCGAGCTCGACCTCGACCAACAGGTCGCCTCGACGGTCTCCGCGGGGATCGGGCATGCCGCGCCCCCCCAAGCGCAAGACGTGGCCGTGGGGGGTGCCGGGTGGGATGCGAATCCAGGTGGCGCCGTCGAGGGTGGGGACGGGGACATCGGCCCCGAGGATCGCCTCGGACAGCGGGAGCGGCAGTGTGACACGGAGATCGCCGCCATCGCGCCGGAACAGGGCGTGATCGGCGACGTCGACCAACACCAGCAGATCGCCCGGCGGCCCGTCTCCCGAGGGGCAGTGGCCCCGCTCGGCGACCCGCAGGCGGGTGCCTGTGTCGACGCCGGCCGGCACCTTCACCGTGATCGCCTCCTCCCGCTCCACCAGGCCACCGCCCGCGCAGGTGCCGCACGGGGTGTCGATCACGAACCCCCGGCCATCGCAGTGAAAGCAGCGGCTGCGCAGGAGGTTGTTGGCGCGCCCGCTGCCCTTGCAGGCCCCGCAGGTGTGGCGATCGGCGACCGGCGCGCCGAGTCCCTTGCAGTCGGGACAGTGGATCCGGCGGGGAACCACCACCTCGCGGTGGATGCCGCGGGCGGCATCTTCGAGGTCGAGGCGGAGCGTGTAGTGGATCGCCTCGCCGTCGACCTTGCGGCCGACGAGGTCGTTCCACGCACGGCGCACGGCATCGCGCAAGACGTCTGGCCGCGGCGGACCGCCGTCGGGCTGAAACAGCGGACCCAGGCGGTCGTAGCGCTCGCGCTCCAGGGGATCCGACAGCACGCGGTACGCGGCGTGGACCTCCTTGAACCGGCGCTCGGCGACCGGATCGCCCAGGTTGCGATCGGGGTGCCAGCGCATCGCCAGGCGACGGTACGCGCGCTTGACCTGCTCGGGGGTGGCCGAACGGGAAAGGCCGAGCACGTTGTAGTAGTCGCGGTCCGTCAACGCTGCGCCTCGGGCGGAGCCCCTTCCTACCGCCGTGGCCCCGTCGCTTCCACCAGCGACAGGGCGTCCACCATCCGAGCGGTGACCGCGTCCGCCAGCGCGAGGCCGCGCTCGGTCGGCACCACGCGCGACCCCTCGCGATCGAGCAGGCCGCCGTCGACGAGGGTCTGCACGCACGACGCGGCGGGTGACAGGCCCGTGTCCCGCGCCAGCGCCGCGAGATCGATCCCTTCGATCGCCCGCAGGCCGCCCAGCAGCCGATCGATCGCGGTGCGCTCGGGGGACGGATCCTCGTGTCCGGTCTCGGGATCGGGCACGGACCACCAGGCGTCGAGGTCGTCGACGTGCTGGAAGCGGGCGCCCTCGGGCGTGGACGAGTGGGCGCCGGGCCCGAGGCCCAGGTACGGCCGACCCTGCCAATATCCGCGGTTGTGGACGGCTTCGTGGCCTGGCCGTGCGGCGTTGCTGACCTCGTAGCGGTGGATGCCTGCCGCGCGGAGCCGGGCCACGACGCGGTCGAGGAGGACCGCCTGGGCGTCGTTGTCGGGCGGGACCAGCTGCCCGCGCGCCACGGCCCGCTCGAACGGGGTCCCGGGCTCGATCGTGAGGCCGTACAGGCTGACGTGGGGCGGGGCGTGGGCGAGCAGCGCGTCGAGGTCCTCGTCGACCTCCGCCAGGGTCTGTTCGGGCAGGCCCACCATCACGTCGACGGACCAGGAGGTGAGGCCGGCGTCGGCCACGAGGGCGAGGGCGCGGCGGGCATCGGCGGGGGTGTGGGCCCGTCCGAGCCGGCGAGCGTGGGCCCCGTTCATCGTCTGCACGCCGAGGCTCAACCGGGTCATGCCTGCGTCCAGGGCCGCGTCGAGCCAGGCGGGGGTGACGTCCTCGGGGTTGGCCTCGACCGTGACCTCTTCGGGCGCGTGGGCTGTGAGGGCGCGCAGCAGGCGGGTGAGGGCGGGCAGGGCGAGCCGCGAGGGGGTGCCCCCGCCCAGGTAGACGGTGCGTGGGGCGCCTGGGAACGCGGGATGGTCGGTCCACGACAGGATCCGATCGACGAAGGCCTCGCTGTCCCGCGCCGCGGTGCCCCCATCGGGGACCACCACGAAGGGACAGTACGGGCAGCGGATCCGGCACCAGGGGACGTGGACGTACAGGCCCCATCCCGGGGGGACGGTCACGCGTCCGGTCCGTCGTCGTCGTCGAGCGGATGCGCGATGCCGATCAGGGGGCCGCGGTCGAGCGCCTCGGCGAGGACGGCGGCAACGTGGGCACCGTCGACCTGATCCAGCGCGTCTCCTAGACCGTCGATCCCGTCGGACATGCCGTGCGACAGGGCGCGCACGTGGCGGGCGGCCAGCACCTGGACCCGCTGGCGTGCGCGCAGATCCCGGCCCCGCAGCAGGTTGCGGGCGCGCCGTAGCTCCTCGGCGGTGGGCGGGTGCTCGACGAGGGAGGTCAGCGCGTCGATCAGCGCCTGCTCGGTGGCGTCGATCCGGGCGGGCCGGGTGGTGGCCTCCAGGAGCAGCAGGCCGTGGTGGGCGTGTCGGACCGACGAGGGGTGGACGTCGTACACGAGGCCTTGGCGCTCGCGAACCTCGAGGAACAAGCGCCCCGCCTGGCCGTCCAGGACCCCCTCCGCGAGCCGCCAGGCGGCGCGGGTGGCGGCGGGGGCCGCGCGTCCAGGGCCGTCCAGCCAGACCTCGACGCGCGCGGTGGTGCGTCCCGCCGTGACGGCGTGCCGGCCGGGGCTCCAGGTGGGGACGGCAGGCTCCTTGAAGGGGCTGCCCTCGGGCAGGTCTTCGATCCAGGCCAGCGCGTCGAGGACGTCGTCGGGGTGGAGGGGGCCGACCACGGAGACGGCGAGGTTGCCGCGGTGCAGGGCGGACCGGTGGAAGCGTCGGAGCGAGCGGGCGCTGATCCCGCGCAGGGTGGACGCGGTGCCGAGGGCGGGGACGCGCCAGGCGTGGCCTGGGTAGCGCACGGCGGCGAGCCGGTCCCCGACCACCTCCGCGGCGCGCTCATGCCGGGTTCGGACCTCGTCGAAGAGCTCTTCCTGGACGACGGCCCATTCCTCCTCGGCGAAGTGGGGGTCGACCATCACGTCGCCGACGAGGTCGAGCAGGTCGAGCAGGTGGGCCGCCGGGGCGTGGGCGCTGAGGTGGCACGCGGCGGGACCATCGCGGGCGGTCATCACTGCGCTGCGCTCGTCCAGGGCGTCGAAGAACGCCTCCGCATCCATGGCCCCGGCACCGCGGGACAGCGTCCGCGACCAGGCCGCCGCCAGCCCCGCCCGCCGAGGGGGCACGGTCAGCCACCCGCCCTGGGCCCGGATCGCCACGGCGGCGAGGGGACCCGGGGTGCGGACGATGCGCACCGGCACGCCGTGGAGGGTCGTGTCGAGGGGACCGGACGGCGGCGTGGAGCGGGGCGGACGGGGTCGGGCGTGCCAGGCCTCCTTGATCGCGGCGTCGTCGACCGTCCGATCCAGGACACCGACCACGGCCGCGTCGGGATCCAAGAGGTCGAAGGCGACCTGGGCGACGTGGTCGGGCTCGACCGCCGCGATGGCGGCCCGCCAGGGGATGAGGTGGGTGGCGTCGCCGTGGCGGCACTCGTGGTGCAACAGCAACTCGCCGGTCCCGTCGACGGTCTGCAGCGCGGAGTCGAGATCGGCGAGGAGCGCGTCCCGAGCCCGGGCGACCACCCGCCCGCGGGTGCCGCGTCGGAGGGTGTCGATCAGCGCGCGGATCCGCCCGAGGGCCTCCGCGGTGCGCCCGGGAAGCGTCCGACATCCCAGGGAGAGGACACTGCCAGTGGTGGGCTCGGACAGGGCCGCCCAGGCATCGAACCCGACCTTGGGATCCCGATCCAGGGCCTCGGACAGCCGGTCCCCGGCGGTCTCGCCCAGCAGTCCGACCAGCACGGCCAGCGCCGGCATCCGGGCATCGTCCACGCGGTCCGGGCCACGCCACGCGATCTCCAGGAGCTGGTCGTCGAAGCGGCCGTCGGGGCGGATCAGGTGGGTGGACGGGCCGGAGGGCCCACGGGGCGGGGGCAGCGTGGGACGGGTGGCGGGGAGGGACCAGGCGGCATCCACCTGGCGTACGGCGTCGTCGGGGTCGAGATCGCCGACGATCACGAAGGTCGGCGACGCGGTGACCGCGTGGGCGAGGTGGGAGCGCAGGATGTCCTGGGTCAGGCCCCGGACGGTCTGCTCCGTGCCGAGCACCGGACGGCCATAGGCATGGGTGGGCCACAGCGCCTCGGACACGGCCTCGCCGAGCCGATCGTCGGGATCGGCGTGGGCCTGGGCGATCTCCTCGAGGACGACCTCCCGCTCCCGGGCGAGCTCGTCGGGATCGATCAGGGGATCGCGCACCATGTCGACGAGCAGGTCGAGCACGTCGCGCACGCCGCCGGTGGTGGTGGTCGCGTGCAGGACGATCTCGTCGTGGGACGTCCACGCGTTGACGTCGCCGCCCAGCGCTTCGATCGCTGCCGCGGCGGCCCCGATCCCGTGACGACCGGTCCCCTTGAACAGCATGTGCTCGAGGAAGTGTGCGGTGCCGGCGCGGAGGGCGGGCTCGTGGTGGGCGCCTGCGTCCATCCGGAGGAACGTGGCGATCGGTGCCCCAGGACGGGGCAGGACCACCACGGTGGGGCGACCGGGCAGGACCCGGCGCACCAGCCCGTCGAGCCGCATCACTCGCCCCGCGACAGCCCTTCGGGGCACTCGGACGGGGTCCGGACCTGGTACGCGCCGAGCTCGTCGATCCACGACTCGCCCTGGTACGGCCACACCCGCTTGCCCTTGCGGCGCAGCGCCTTGCGGGCGGAGACCCGGGCCTCGACGGCCTGCGGGGACTCCCCGGTCGCGGAGGCGCGCTGGTACATGTCGGCCTGGAGGCTGAGCAGATCGACGCGCGTGAGCTCGATGTTGCTCAGGAGATCCTGGAGCTCGACCTGCTTGTCCTGGAGCTCAGCGAGCAGCCGGGCGTCCGCTTCCTCGGAGACGGCGTCCACCCGTGCGGAGACCAGGGCCTCGGCGCGGGGGATCCACGACAGCGACTTGAGCTCGTGGCGTCCGTCACGGACCTGACCGAGCTGGGCGGCGAGCCGGCCGTCCCAGACGACCTCCCGCAGCACCATCCGGGGCAGCGTCGGGGTGCCACCCTCCAGCTCCGCGCGGGCGTCGGCCAGGGCATCGCCGGGCGACATCGCGTCGAGGCGGGCGTCGAGGGCGTCGAGGATCGGCTGGTAGTGCGCCTGGAAGTCGTCGATCGCGGTGGTGGTCGAGGGGAACTTGCACAGCAGGTACAGCGCCTGGGCGCGCAGCATCGCGGCCTCGGGCTGGTAGAAGCCGTCGAAGAACGGGGTCTCGTGGGTCTGGAGGATCCCGAGGACCGCCTCCATGTCCTGCGCGCGGAACGCGGCCCACGCCTTCTCGAGCTGGGCCCGGGACCACGCGGGATCGGAGCGGGGCACGCGGTCGTAGTAGACGTACGCCTGCTCCCAGGACTTCGCGGCGAACAGCGTGCGCGCGGCGTTGAGCGCCAGGGTCGACACGTACCGCTCGTCTCGCCCTTGCTGGCGGGCACGCTCGTACGCGGTGAGCTGGAGTGGGAGCGCCTCGGTGTACCGCTTCTGCATGGCGAGGACGGTGCCCTTGAGCACCGCGGCTTCCAGGCCGAGCGCGCCGTCGTCCGGCACCAGCGGAAGCAGGCCCAGGGCCGCGCCCCACGCCCCCTCGGCGAAGTGGTGGCGCGCGACGACCAGGGCCAGGCGGGCCCGGGTGTCGGCGTCCATGGGAAGCGAGAAGCCGTCGGCGAGCAGGCCACCGAACCAGGCCTCCTCGTTCAGGGTCATCGCCAGATCGAGGGCGCGCGGGAGGAGGGGCGCCATGGTCTGCGGGCTGTGCCGGTACCCCTCGGCGAACGCCATCAGGGCCGTGTACGGCTTGCCGCCATGCTCGACGGCCCGCGAAAGGTGCGCCCAGGCGACGGCATCGGCGGGGTTCTTGTCGAGGGCGGCGTGGGCCTTCTCGGCGGTGGGGCGCCAGCTGACCCGGACCTTGCTCTCCAGGTCCTGCATGTCGAGGGTGGGGGCGGGGGCCTCCTCGACGGCCTCGGGGGCCGGGGCCGCGCGCGTGGCGGGGACGCCGAGGCACAGCACGCCGACGCCGAGCAGGCCGGCGACGCGGAGCGCGGGACGGGCGAGCGGGGAAGCCATCAGCGGGACCCACCCTTGCCGAGCATGAACCCGACGCCGAGCATCACGGCGCCGTTCTGCTTGAAGTACCAGGCGCTCGTGAGGTTGCGGTACTCGAGGAGCAGGTCGTCGCGCACCTCGAAGCGAACGTCCATCCCGTCGGAGACGAAGAAGCGCGCCCCGATGCCCAGCGACAGGGTGGGGGCCACGGTGATGCCGCCATCGGGGATGACGCTCTGCTCCAGCGTCGCGCCGACGCGCCCGGCCAGGTAGATGTCGTAGTGGATGACCTTCTTGGCGTTGAGGGCCATCTTTGCGTAGATCGGGGACCAGGAGGCTCCCACGACCGCGCTCGCCAGGTAGCGGTAGGCGTAGGGGGCGACGCCGTACGCCGGGCCCTCCAGTTCCTTGTACCGCGCCGTCTTCAGGCCGTAGCCGCCACCGATCAGCGCCGAGATCGCGACCGTCTCGCTGAGGTGGTGGTCGATCGTGAGATCGAGGTTGGGGGTGGTGACGAGGGGGTCGAACGGCATCCACCCGAGCGCGACGCCGATCTCCGTCCGTCCCTTCTTGGGGAACAGGACGTCCTGGACGACCTCGATGTCTTCGTCCTTGAGGATGCCGACCTCGACGGACTCCTGCGCGAGCGCGGCCGAAGGGGCCACGAGCAGGGTGCTGACGAGCAGCGCGCGGGGGGAGGGGGTGAAGGCACCAGGGCCGATCATGGGGGCCTCGTGGTCAGGGCGAGGGGTTGAAGACGGGGTCCGGGACGGGGCCGCGGATCAGAACGGGAGGTCGCGCGGCACGCCATCGGCGGGCAGGTAGTAGACGTTCACGTCGGCGTCGAAGTCGGGCACGGCGTTGCCGTGGAGCACGACCGCGTTGTTCTGGGCGTCGTAGGCCCAGCCGTCCTCGCACACCGTCTGGCCGATGTCTTCGTCGAACGTGCAGGTGGCCTCGTCGACGGGCGCGCCGTCGATCTGGACCACGATGGTGCCCGGCTCGGGCAGGGCGCGCAGCGGGAAGGTGTCGGCCAGACCGCGCAGCAGGTCGCCGACGCGTCCGAGGGCCTGGGAGAAGTCGACGGCTTGGCAGGTGCTGCCGGTGACGTCGGGCTCTGCGATGTCGACGTACACCCCGTTGGTGGCGTTGACCGCGGCCTTGAGGCGGTCGACGCCCCAGTCGGCCGCGCCGCCGTCGTTGCAGCCCAGGTTGGGGCCGATCACGGCGAAGGCCGTGCGGCTGCCGAAGCGCCGGTACAGGTCGAGGTACTCGGTGACCCGGGGCTCGCGGTTGGGGACGCGGCGCGACTGGTCGCCTTCGTCGGTGACGATGACGGGGATCACGACGCCGCCGGGACGCAGCCAGCCGGCGTTGGCGCCGACGTCGTCGGTGCCGAAGTAGTCCGCGGGGGGATCCTGGTTGTCCAGGCCGGTGTCGCCCGGGGCCGTGCGGACCCACTCCTTGATGCCGTCGTCCCACCACCAGTCGTAGAAGCACTCGTCGGGTGGGTTGTCGACCGCCGCGCACAGCGCGAGGAACACGGCCTCGAGCGGCTCCTCCCGCAGCTGGGAGCCGTCCTCGCAGGACTCGGACGAGTCGGGGATGCCGCCGGGGCAGGTGACGTCCACCGAGGGGTTGCCGCCCACACACGCCGCGTCGCAGATCAGGTTCTGGTTGAACTTGCCGGGGACGTTGTCGTCGAGCGGGGTGAGGTAGCGTGGGTCGCCGAGCAGGTTGCCGTGGTCGACGTACGCGGACGCGGTGGTGATCCCCAGGTGGTAGTTGAGGTTGTCGGTGCGGGCCGACAGGTAGTCGATGTAGCGGTCGACCTCGTTGGACAGCGAGGGCGCCTCGGTGGGCGGATCCTGGGCGAAGTCTGCGATGAAGCCAGCGAACGAGGTGGCGAGGGCCTCCGACTCATTGAACATGGTCGGCGAGTTGTCGACCACGAACAGGATGTCGGCGCGGTTGGTGAACCCCTCTTGCGCGTACCCGGTGACGCGGAAGGCATCGTAGGCGTTGCAACCGCTGAGCAGGGCCGCGGCCAAGGCCACCCCACAGGAGGCCCCACGGCGAGGGTTCTGCCCCCGGCGTGGCGGGCGGTTCAGGGCAAGCGGGCTGGCGATCGAAGGAAGGCGCATCGTCGGGCGGTCTCCGCGGCCGTCGGCCGTAACGTACCCGTTGCGGGCTCGGCGCATGGGGGTCGGCCCCTGACGTGGGCTTGACCGCGCGTGACCGGCGGAGGGCCCGCGCGGCGAGAGGCTCGGCCAGGGCGGGGTGCCGGTGGTTCGAGGGGGAGGATCAGCGAAGGCCGTGCAGGGCGAGGAAGGCGCGGACGACCTCGCGGGGGGGCGGGGTGCGGCGATCGACGTGGGAGCGCAGGGTGGCGCCCCAGAACTCGTCCAGCCGGCGCAGGACGTCGGCGGTGCGGTTGTCGTCGATGGCGATGCCCATGCTGCTGAGGGCATCGGGCATGTCCTCGGCGTAGCTCTCGGCGATGCGCGACCAGGCCCGTCGGACCTGGGAGTGGTGCTTGGCCCGCGTGCGTCCCCCCTTCTTCTTGGGGGGCTCTTCGGGGAGCGCCTCGATGGCGCCCGACTCCACCGTCTCGATGTCGTGATCGGAGTCGAGGTCGATCGCGGTGATGCCCTGACTGGCGAGCAGCTCCATCGACGGGTCGTCGAAGATGTCCTCGTCGTGGTCGGCGGCCGTGAGGGGGGCGGCCAGGCCCGCGTGTTGGAAGCCCTGGGCGCGCGGATCCTCCACGGCCTCGTCGGATGGGTCGTCCATGGGCGGCATCGTGCCGTGAAAGCCCGGGGGATGGGTGGAGCCGTCCCGCGGGCCCTTGCTCGTGAACACCGGGGTCTCCGAGCGGGGGGCGGGCGTGACCACAGGGCTGGGGGCGGGGACGCTGGGGGACGCCAGTGGCGGGGCCGGTGCATCCGCCATCATCGCGTCGAGGCTTGGGTAGGTCCCATCCCGGACGGCGAGCGGCTCGACGGCGTGCTGGGCGAGGAGGGACACCGCGTCGCCGTGGCGCTGCTCGCGCGCGAACACGTCGAGCGCCCCGCCGAGCTTGACCGCAGCGTTGGGGCTGGCCTCGACCACGTCGAGGATCGCGACCTGGCCGACCACGTCCCCTTCCAGCTCGAGCACCGGTGCGCTCAGGAGGCCGACCTCCATCGACGTCCCAGGCGCCACCTCGATCCGCTCGCTCGCGACGATGGCGCCGGCGCGCACGGGGAGGGGGCCGATCCGCACGACCGCGCCCTCGATCCGGTCCGCGTCGACCGGGCCGTCGAAGGTGATCGTGCCGTCGGCGGACAAGGAGCCGGTGGCCTCGATCCGCACGCGGAGGTCGCCGCCTGCGTGCACGGTGTGCAGGCGCGCGCCCGGGACGGACCCGAGGTCGATGCTGCCCGGGTGGGTGATCGTCACCCCGTCGGCGTGCAGGGCCAGGGTCGCGGATGTGGGCAGGACGAGCGCGGGAACGGACGTCATCAGGCCTCCCAGAGCGCTGGAAGCATACCCGAGGCCGGCGCGGCGTGTCGGATCGGACAACGCGGCGAGGGGGCCAGTCCGTCAGGTTGCAGGGTCGACCGGGGGGCTCGTGAACCGGGTGCCGCCGCAGCGACCGGGCAGGGGCGGGGCGGTGGCGGCGCGGGCGACGCGGCGCAGGGTGGCGCTGAATCCGTCCAGATCCAGCCCCGATCCCGGCAGGGTGGCCGCGAAGGCGAGGGTGCCGTCGTCGAACAAGCGCCAGCTGCCGACCACCGCATCGATGTCCCCGATCAGGAGCTCGTGGAGCAGCTCGACCGAGGGGTGGACGTCGGTGGCGGCCACCGCCACGAGCCGGACCCAGCCGACGCCGCCGTCGTGGAAGGTGGTGATCAGGACGGGCACGTCGTCGACGTCCAGGACCGTGACGCCTTGCGGGCGGTGCGCCTCGGGGGCTCCGAGGGCTCCGCACCAGGCCGCGACCTGGTCGTCGAGGTTGGCGAGCACGGCGTCCATGGGGCACAACTGGGCGCGCGGCGGGGGATCGTCAAGGCCTCGGGAGGGACGGATGCGCGGTGTGGTGCTCGGCGGGTTCATGGGGGTCGGAAAGACGACGGTGGGACGGGCGTTGGCGCGCCGCACTGGGCTGCCGTTTGTCGACACCGATGCCCTGATCACCGCACGGCATGGTCCCATCGCCCGCCAGTTCCAGCTGGAGGGGGAAGCGGTGTTCCGGGCGCGTGAGCGCGGCGTCGTGCTGGGGCTCGGCGATGGCGTCCCGCGCGTCGTCGCGGTGGGCGGCGGGGTGTGGTCTCAGCCGGGCATGGGCGGTCCGCAGGGGCCGCTGGCGCGGATCGGGTTCCGGGTGGTGCTGCAAGCGCCCTTGGCGTGGCTGCTGCCGCGCATCCACGGAGATCGGTCCCGCCCGCTGGCCGACGCGGGGGTGGCGGACCGGTTCGCCCGACGGCGCCGGTTCGAGCGGGACGCGGACCTCGTGCTCCAGGTGGACGCCTTGGCGGCCGAGGCGGTGGTCGATCAGATCCTGGAGGCCCTGTGATCCGCCTGTCCGTCACGGCGTCGCGCCATGCCTACGAGGTGGTCATCGCGCCCGATCTCCACGGCTTGGGCGAGGCCATCGCCCCGCTGGCGCGGTCCGGGCGCGTGCTGCTGGCGACGGACAGCACGGTGGACGGGCTGTGGGGGGACGCGTGCGTGGACGCGATCGAGGCCGGTGGCGTCTCGGTCGTGCGGCTGCCGCCGATGCCTGCCGGGGAGGTGAACAAGACCCGCGCGGCGTGGTGGGATCTGGTGGACGCGGCCCTGGCGGCGGGTGTGGACCGGAACACGCCGTGGGTGGTGCTCGGAGGCGGCGTGCCAGGCGACGTGGCAGGGTTTGCCGCGGCCTCCGTGCTGCGCGGGGTGCCGCTGATCCAGGTGCCCACCACCACCTTGGCGATGATCGACAGCAGCGTGGGGGGAAAGACCGGGTTCAACCACCCGCTCGGCAAGAACCTCGTGGGGGCGTTTCACGCGCCGTCCTTGGTGTGGGCGCCCATCGCGACGCTGGCGACCCTGCCGGAGCGGGATCGGCGGGCTGGGTTGGCGGAGGCGGTCAAGGCGGGTCTGGTGGAGGACCGAGCGTTGTTCGACCGGTTGCTGATGGGGGCCGAGGCGGTGCGGGACGGCGATCCGGACGCGCTCGCAGCGGTCGTGGCCCAGGCCGTCGCGTCCAAGGCACGCGTCGTGTCCGAGGACGAGCGCGAGCGAGGACGGCGGGCGATCCTCAACGCCGGACACACCGTCGGGCACGCGATCGAGACGGTGGCTGGGTACGGCGTGCTACGCCACGGCGAGGCGGTGGGGATCGGCCTGGTGGAAGAGCTCTCGGCCTCGGTTCGGGCAGGGTGGACCGTCGACCCGGGGCTGCCTGCGCAGGTTGCGGGGCTGCTGGACCGTCTCGGCCTGCCGGTCACCCGTCCCCCAGAATTGGCCGAGGATGCCCTGCGCAAGGCGATCCGGGTGGACAAGAAGGCGGACGGGGCTATGTTGGTGTGGCCCGTGGTCCACGAGGTGGGGCAGTGCGTCACGCACAGGGTCCCGTGGGCCAACGCCGAGGATCTGCTGTTCCCGTGACCCACCCAGTCCACACCCCAACTCCGGCGCACTCGAAGGCCCCCCGCGTGGTGGTGCCGTCGGCTGCTGGCGTGCGTGGTGGACCGTCGGTTCGGGCGTGGCGTGGTTCGCTGATCGGCGTCGTGCTCGCCGCGGCCGGGTGTGTGTCCGATGCCGACCGTCCCGAGGTGTACACCCCGGGCGACATCGAGTTCCGCTGGGACGATGCGTTCAACGACCTGGACGACGGGCTCGCGGCGTACATCCCGCTGGACGTGATGGTCCTCGACCCGTCGCTCGGGCTTCCGCTGGCGGGGGTTCCGGTCACCTGGGTCGCCACCGATGCGGCCTTTGCGGATCCGTCCGCCCTCCGGGTGGGGGACGCCGCGTGCGTGACCTGCACCTGGGATGCATGGCGCGACACCTTCGTCGAGGTCTCCGACGGAGAAGACGGCGACGAGGTGGCGGTGGTGCCGTTCCGTTCCCGCACCGACGACGACGGCATCGCCCGGGTGTACGCGGTGGTGGACACGGTGGATGAGGACGAGCTCGGCTTCGTGCCGGTGCGGATCGGGGTGCACGTGGGGGCCATGGGGGCGTCCCACGATCAGGTGCTGGACGCCGCGTCGGTGCGCGTCCTCGACCTGCTCCCCCGCTGAGGTCCAGGCGTGGCGGGGCTCAAGACAGCGCTGGCGCGGCTCGATGACGAGCCCGCGGGCGACCTGCTGATCGACGTCCTCGAGGCGCTGGCCAAGCGCGGGCTGTGGAAGCTGGCGTTGGCCCGGGCTCGGGCGGGCCTGCGGGCGGGGGCGGAGCGGGGCGACGTGCTCACGGCGCTGGCGCGGGGCGCGCTGGTGTGCGGCCGTGCGGATCGCGCGCTCAAGGCCTTGGACGAGCTCCCACCCTCCGTCCGCGACGGCCGGGAGGCGGTGCGCCTGCGGGTCCACGCGCTGGTGGCGGCGCGTCGCGAGGAGCAGGCCCGTCGGGTCGCCGAGCAGTACCACGAGGCCCACCCGGAAGACGCGGAGATCGCGGCCTGGGTCACGGCCTGGCGTGCCGAGGCGGCGGTGCGGGGCGCGCTGCCGATGGAGACGATGCCGCGGGCCATGTCCTTGCTGCGGGCCGGGCATCCCCGCGCGGCCCTGCGCTTGCTGCGTCGCCTGGAGCTGGCCCATCCCGAGGAGGATGTGGTGGCCACGGCGGTGCGGGTCGCCACCGAGCGGCTGCGTCAGCACGAGCCCGATCTGCCGCTGGATGCGTTCTCTGGCGTGGTGGTCGCGCTTCCGCCCGACGACGAGGAGGGGACCGCCGCCTGAGCGGGTCCCTGGGAGGGGTCGATGTCGCGAACCGTGCTGGTCCTCCAGGGGCCCAACCTGGATCTGCTCGGGGCTCGGGAGCCGGAGCGCTACGGCACCGAGACCCTCGCCGCCCTCCGCACCCGGCTCGACGTCCTCGCCGAGGCGCTCGATGTCGAGCTGGAGCACGTCCAGAGCGCGCACGAGGGCGAGCTGGTCGACGCCGTCCACGCGGCGTGGCGGGCGGGGCACCTCGGGGCGGTGGTGAACGCGGCCGCCTACACGCACACCAGCATCGCGCTGCGGGATGCCTTCCTCGCGACCCAGATGCCGTTCGTCGAGGTGCACCTCACCAACACGTTCGCGCGGGAGTCGTTCCGCCACACGAGCTTGTTGGCGGACGTGGCGGCTGGCGTGGTGCTGGGCCTCGGCCCCGATGGCTATGCCGCGGCGCTGCGGCTGCTGGTCGCGGCCACCACGGGACGGCGAGACACGCTGTGGGCTGCGACGTCACTCCCGCCAACCTGATCGCGAGACGTCCCACAGTCCTGTGATGGCGGCGTCGCGGTGTGGGCTCAGCGCCTGGTGAGCGCGGGCGCCCTTGGACGCGGCGCGTGCGCGATTTCGGCGGTCCCGCCGTGGGGCCTGTGGGGAGGGTGTGATGCCCCGTGCTGCGCGCTCGCGTGCGCACCGCGGGCGGTTAGGCCGCCTCGGGCCCGGAACCCAAGGGCCGACGGAGCGACCATGGACCTCGACGCCCTGCGTGCCCTGCTCGACGTGCTCAAGGATCACGACGTCCGGGACTTCACCTACGACGACGGCACCACCCGCTATGCGCTGACCATCGGCGGCGACCCGGTGGTCCCTGTGGCGCCCACCCCCGTGGTGACGGCCGCTGCGGCCGCGGTGCCCTCCGCCCCGCCGCCTTCCGCCTCCGCCGCCCCGCCGGCAGAGGAAGGGATCGCGGTGAAGGCCCCCGTGGTCGGCACGTTCTACGCCGCCCCCTCGCCGGATGCGTCGCCGTTCGTCGCCGTGGGCCAGCGGGTCGACAAGGGCCAGGTGCTGTGCATCATCGAGGCGATGAAGCTGATGAACGAGATCGAGGCGGAGACCGCGGGCACCGTGGTCGCGTGCCTGGTCGAAGACGGCACGCCCGTGGAGTACGGCCAGCCGATCTTCCGCATCCGCCCCGGCTGAGGAGCTCACCGTGTTCGACAAGATCCTGGTCGCCAACCGGGGGGAGATCGCGCTGCGCGTGATCCGGACCTGCCGGGAGCTCGGCATCGGAACCGTCGCGATCTACAGCGAGGCCGATCGCAACGCGCTGCACGTCCGCTTTGCCGACGAGGCCGTGTGCATCGGGCCCGCCCCGGCCCTGCGGAGCTACCTGCACATCCCGACGGTCCTGGCTGCTGCCGAGATCACCGGCGCGGATGCCATCCATCCCGGGTACGGGTTCCTGGCGGAGAACGCCACCTTCGCGAGTGCGGTCGAGCAGTGCGGACGCACGTTCGTCGGGCCGGACAGCGAGCACCTGCGCTTGTTTGGCGACAAGATCACCGCCAAGGAGGCCGCCCGCGCGGCCGGGGTACCCCTGTTGGGGGGGAGCGACGGGTCGGTGGAGTCGGTCGAAGAGGCGCTGGAGGCGGCCAAGGCGGCCGGCTGGCCCGTGATGGTCAAGGCGGCCGGCGGCGGCGGCGGCAAGGGCATGCGGGTGTTCGACGACGCCGAGGCCCTGCGAAAGGGCTTCTCCGTCGCGCGGAGCGAGGCGGAAGCAGCCTTTGGCAACGGGCGCGTGTTCGTCGAGCGCTTCCTTCGGGGGCCGCGGCACGTCGAGGTCCAGGTGCTCGCCGATGGGCGCGGCAAGGCCGTCACCCTGGGGACGCGGGACTGCTCGTACCAGCGCCGTCACCAGAAGATCATCGAGGAGGCGCCAGCCCCCGGGCTGTCGGCGTCGCTCGAGACCGCGATGCGGTCGGCGGCGGCGGCCCTGCTCGCCAGCGTGTCGTACCGCACCGTGGCCACGGTCGAGTTCCTGGTCGAAGGCGACGGCTTCTTCTTCCTCGAGGTCAACCCCCGGATCCAGGTCGAGCACCCGGTCACCGAGGAGGTCACCGGGGTGGACCTGGTGGCCGAGCAGATCCGGCTGGCGGCCGGCGGGGAGCTGTCGTTCGACGAGGGGGACATCCCCGTGCGCGGACATGCGATCGAGGTCCGGGTCAACGCCGAGGATCCGTGGACCTTCCGGCCGAGTCCTGGCCAGGTCACCGGCTACCACGAGCCGGGCGGGCC
>JAUHWK010000404.1 GCA_030424555.1 bacterium
CGGGAAGGGTACGCCAAGGTGGCGAACGCGTCCGTGTGTGTGATCGGGATCGGCGGCGTGGGATCGTACGTCGTCGAGGCGCTTGCACGCAGTGGGGTTCGACACCTCACCCTGGTCGACTTCGACCGGGTGTGCCTCACCAACCTCAACCGTCAGCTCCACGCCACGCGGGAGACCGTGGGGGACGTCAAGGCCGAGCGAATGGCCGAGCGGGTGCGGGCGATTCATCCCGGCTGTGAGGTGCGGGTGCTTCCCGTGTTCTACGGCGAGGACACCCGGGACCAGGTCCTGGACCGGCCCTACGATGCGGTCGTCGATGCGATCGACCACATGGCGACCAAGCTGGATCTCCTGGAGACCTGTCGGCTGCGGGGCCAGGCGGTGTTCAGTGCGATGGGCGCCGGCAGCCGGCTGGATCCGACCAAGCTGGTGGTCGGTGATCTGTCGGACACGCGGATCGATCCCCTGGCGAGGATCGTACGCAAGCAGCTCCGTCGCCGTGGGGTGATCGACGGCTCAGGGATCGTGGCCGTCTGGTCAGAGGAACCGGCCCAAGATCTCGACGAGGAGGTCCAGGCCGGGTTCCGGTGCATCTGCCCAGACAAGGCGAACAGCCCCAACCAGTGCGATCGACGGTTCCAGGTCCAGGGGACGGTGAGCTGGATGCCGGCGATGGTGGGGCTGACCCTGGCGGGTGCCGTCACGTCCTGGCTGGCGGGACGACCGCTCCAGGGCGGGGTTCCCACCCGCGAGCCGGTCGAAGGGGACGACCCACGGGCAGCGTGGCCGGACCCCGTGGAGGCCCCCGTCGACCTGTCCATGCTCCAGCCGGTGTCGCGGGCACGGGCGCGCTGATCAGCCGCCGGTGCCCTTGAAGCGGTCCGCGTCGTCGGCGAACAGGAAGTTGAAGGTGGTGAGGGAGCCGTAGGCGCGGGTGATGTAGCCCTGCAGCTCGGCCTTCTCGCCCGCCTCGAGCGAAGGGTGGTTGTTGATCTTCTGCTCGAGGACGCGGAGCTTCTCACGCACCGCCGTGACCTTCTTGAACACGGCCTCGACGGGAACGGCCTTGGCCTCCCGCCCCTGATCGTCCTCGAACAGCATGCGACCGCCGATCATCCGGTTGGCCAACGGGATGTCGGCGCCGCCACCCCGCGAGTCGAGGGCGGCCTCGACGGCCTCGGTCACGATCTCGAACAGCGCGCTCTCGTCCATGGTCCCTCCGGAACGGCCCACCGGGGTCTGGGGTGGGTCCGACAGCGTTATCCCGAGGCACGCTCGGGAGGTGTGCATGATCGTCCTCGTGACCGGATGTCGTTCTGGATTCGGCCTGTTGACCGCGGTGGAGGCAGCCCGTCGCGGGCACACCGTGTACGCGGGCCTGCGGGATCTCGACACCGCCGACGCGCTGGTGGAGACGGCCCAGGGACTCGACGTCACCCCGGTGCAGCTGGACGTCACCTCCGCGCGCGATCGGGACACGGTCGTGGCGGCGATCGTCGAGGCCCACGGGCGCTTGGATGCCCTGGTGAACAACGCGGGTGTCGCGCTGGGTGGGGCGATGGAGCAGCTGGACGAGGACGAGCTGCGCAAGGTGTTCGACGTCAACGTGCTCGGCCTGTGGGCCCTGACCAAGGCGGTGCTCCCGACGATGCGGGCGCAAGGGTCGGGCACGATCATCCAGGTGTCCAGCGTGTCAGGTCGGATGGCGATGCCGGGACTGGGGGCGTACGCGGCGAGCAAGTTCGCGCTCGAGGGGATGAGCGAGGCGTGGCGGCACGAGCTCAAGCCGTTCGGGATCCGGATGGCGGTGGTCGAGCCCGGTCCGTTCAAGACCGACATCTGGGGACGCAACCGCGCCCTGTCTCGGCACGCGCTGGATCCGGAGAGTCCCTACGCGCCGATGGTGCAGGGGCTGGAGGCCGCCGTGGCACGCATCGCCCAGGATCGGGCCGAAGACCCGACGGTCGTGTCCAACCACATCGCAGACTTGCTCGAGCGACCCGGACCGCTGCCGGCCCAGCAGGTGCTCGGGCGCGCGGGCTGGCTGCGGGTGGGCATGAAGCAGGTGCTGCCTCGGCCGGTCCTGGAGTGGCTCGTGCAGCGCGCGATCCGTCCCAAAGCGGGCTGATCAGCGTCGGCTGAGCCCCACCCTCCGGCGCGCGGTGAGGCAGTGGACGCCGTCGACGGCGAAGTCGCGGCAGGCTTGAGGGCGCGCGGCGTAGCGGGCGCAGCGCCAGGGGGTGCCGGCCTGAAGCAGCACGCACCGCCCGTCGGGTCGGGGGAGCAGGTAGCCGACCTCGGGGTCGGGGATGGCCTCGGGCGGGGGAGAGGCCGCGAGGGGCTCGTCGACGCCGAACGCCACCGCGTGAAAGCCCCGGTGACAGCACGCGCCACAGGTGCCGCAGTCGCTGGCGGTGTGGGGCACCTCGAACTGCAGGCAGGCCGGGTCGTCGTCGGCGACGAGGGGTCCCTGCTCGTCGTGGTCGGATGCGGCGAGGCAGCGGCCGTCCTGGGTCCGCCACGCGCAGGCGCCGCAGGTCAGGGTGGGGTCGCCGTGCAGGGCCCGGCGGGTGCGCGGATGGCGGGGGCGAGCCCGGGCCCACAGGCTCTGGTCGTCCGACTGGCTACGGAGGAGGTCTGCGATGTCGGCGGTGGCGCGCAGGGCGCGGTCGATGGGTCCGGACCAGGGGCCCCGGCGGGCGTCGGCCCAGGCGTCCCGCGCGCGGGCGATCGCGGGGTCGTCTCCGTGGGCGAGGGGATCGTCGGGCAGCGCGTCCCAGTAGGGACGCCAGTCGGTCGTGACGGCGAGCACGTCGCGCAGGCCGTGCCGGTCGAGCAAGGCGGCCTGGAGGCGGTGGCAGGCGTGCTCTTGTAGGGCGCTCGCGTCGTCGTCGGTGTTGTCGAGGCCCCAGTCGACGGTGCGACGGCCGGCGGGCCCTTGGACGAGGGCGTGGCACAGCTCGTGGAGGAGCAGCTGCGCGAGCGAGTCGTCGGGGTCGTAGTCGGAGGGGGGACACACGGACAGGGTGCGTCGGCCGTCAAAGCTGGCGTACACGGAGGGATCGACCACCACGTCCAGGCCGCAGTCGGCCACGCACTGGAGCCAGATCAGGTCGACCGGATCCCGGTACACGCCGTGGCGGGCGCGGGTCACGGGAGGGGACCGGCGGTGGCCTCGGGGGAGACGGGGGGCGGCCGGACCGGCGCCTCCACCTCGGGACCTGGCTCGGGGATGGCCCACCACACCAGCAGGCCCATCCCGAGGGAGGCGATCCCACCGAGGACGCCGTTGGCGGCGAAGCCCCACGGGCTGGTGAACAGCACGCCCGCGAGCGCAGATCCGCTGGCGAACCCGATCATCTGTCCGGTGGCGAAGCACAGGCTGAGCAAGGTGCCGCGTCGGCGTGGAGGGACGAGGCTGGCGACCAGGACCTGCTGGGGGGCGATGCGGAGCCCGACGAAGATCATCACCACGAAGAACTGGACGTACGCCATCCAGAACGCGGACACGAGGAACGGGGTGAGCGCCATCACGACGGCGGTCATCACCGATCCGAACACCACCAGGGCCTTGCGCCCGACCCGGTCCGAGAGGGAGCCCGCGTAGGGGCCGACAGCGGCGTTGGACAGGCCGCCCACCATGAACAGGGAGGCGATGGCGTTGGGGCCGACCCCGAACCGTCCCTCCAACCAGATCGGCAGGTAGGTGATGAACAGGGAGATGCCGGTGAACAGCAGGACGTAGGACACGACCGCCGCCCGCGCGGGTCCGATGCGGAGGACGTCTCGGTACTCGGCGAGCGCGCTGGACACGCTCAGCTCTGCGGAGAGCTCCACGTCGGGCTCGGGGAGGTGGCGCAGCAGGAGGAACCAGGCCAGCGCCGCAAAACCGGCGAACGCGACGAAGGGAACCTGGTACCCCCACCGCGCCATCAGCGTGCCGATCGGGATCCCCAGGGCCTGTCCGGCGGCGAGCGAGCTGGCGATCCATCCATTGGCCCAACCTCGCCGCTCGTACGGCCACGCATCGGAGACGTAGGCGACCGTGGC
>JAUHWK010000405.1 GCA_030424555.1 bacterium
CCGCGCGCTGTTGTTCGCTGAGCGCGAGCTGGGACGGTTCGACCACGTGATCGGACACTCGATGGGGGGTGCGGCCACCGTCCTCGCGCTCAGCTGGGGACTGCACGCCGAGCGCGCCGTCGTGCTCGCCGCGCCGAGCAGCATCGAGGGGGTGATGGCGCGGTTCCGGGCGTTCGTCGGCCTACCCGACCCCTGCGCTCCGCTGTTGCTGGAGGAGATGAACCGGCTGGTGGGCCTGGATCCCCGGGGGCTGCACATCGCCCACCTGGCCCAGGCGCTGCGCCAGCCCGCCCTGGTGATGCACGACCCGACCGACGCCGAGGTCCCGTTCGCCGAGAGCGAGGCGATCGCCGCCCACTGGTCCACCGCCACCCTGCGCGCGGTCGACGGCGTGGGCCACCGACGCATCCTCCGCGACGACGCGATCGTGGCGGAGATCGTGGGGTTTGTGGGGGCGCCGGCTCAGTCCGCGGTGCGCACGTACGGGCGGTAGGCGGGGAAGGGGAGGCCATCCTCCGCTGCGATCGCCGAGAACGCGGCCATCAGGTCCTCCAATGTGGCAGGCTTCTCCAAGAACGCGCGGGCGCCCAGCTCGGCCGCCAGGGCGCGAATCCCCTGGCCCTGTGCGGCGGTCAACACGACGGTGGGCACGGGTGGGTCTGCAGCCTGTGCGGCGCGAAGCACGGCGTCCCCCTTGGCGTGGGGCATGTTCCATCCGGTGAGGATCCAGTCCGGACGCTGCCGCGCGATGGCCTCGACACCCTCCACCCCGTCGTAGGCCTTGACCACCGCGAGCCCCTGGTACCGCAAGAACTGCGCGAACAGATCCACCATCTTTACCTTGTCGTCGACGAGCAGCAGGACGGGCGGGGTGGGGTCGGACATGGACGCTCCTGGCGGCGGGGGGCTCGGGGCGGACGGGGCGTCGTCAGCGGGACCAGGCGCCCGACCACGGGGCGCGGACGCTGGGGTCGCTGGCGGTGGACGAGAGGACGGCTGCGCGGAACAGCCACCGGTGGCCGTCTTGGTCGACGAGGTGTTCGCCAGGAAACAGCGTGATGGCCGGGGGATCGCCCTCCGCCACGGGGTCTGGCCCGAGCAGGACGGGGAACGGCGTGATGGTCGCTTGGAGGCTCGACGAGACGCCCGGCGAGCAAGTGGACTCGGCGGGGCGCGGCCGCCACCCACCGCCGTCGTCCGCGACCCCGAGGGTGTCGCCGCCCACGACCCCGGCTCCCCCGTCTTCGGTGGTCCACGAGAAGGCGTGCTCGCCTTCGCAGGTGCCCCACACCGTGAGGCGGACGGCCACAGGGCCGTCGTCCAACGCCGCGAGGTGGGCAGGCAGGGTGCCTTCGGCGAGCGGGCGGTCGATCGGATCGACGAGGCCGACCTGTTCGTGGACCGTGCGGTGGCCCTGGAGGGGCACCGTGTCGCCGTCGGCGGGCGCGAACACCCATCCCTCATTGGTCAGCGTGAGGTCGCCGTCCCTGGAGGTGCCGGAGGGCCACGTCCCGGGATCCGCGCACAGCACGACGTCGATGGGCGTCGGCGTGCGGCAGCGGCTGAGGGGGGATGGGTTGACGCCCTCGGGGAGGAGCTGGTGGTTTTGACACGCCGGTCCTGCCGCGACGAGCGGCACCACGCAGGCCATCCAGCGCAAGGGGTGGTGCCCGGTCATGGTGCGGCCGCCTCGACAAGCGGCCATCCCTCGGCGTCCAGGCGCGAGACCACCACCCCCGTGGAGGCGTCTGCGCCCGCGATCCAGTCGAGCCCGCCGGTCCACCGGATCGCGTGACGGGCCGCCCCGTCGAACTGCAGCGAGGCAGCGCGTACCGTCATCAGCACCTCGCCGGGATCGTCGAACGCCGTGGGTTGGATGTCGCGCATGCCCGGCCGCCACTGACGGAAGTCGATCCACACGCCGGCGGGATCGTCGTACAGCATGCTGCGCCACCCGACCATGTGCTGCTCGGGACTCTTCGATGCGGCGTCCTCTCCGGCCGAGAGGGTGATCCCGAGCGCCTGGAACACGAGGGTGTGATCGGTCGCGAACCCGTCGAGCGGGAGCGCCGGGAGCTCGGGCTGGGTCCGGTCCTTGGTGTCCCAGGTGCGCTTGATGTACCGGTCTTCCCCGACCACGGACGCATCGGGTGTGGCCACACCGAGCGCGACGGAGAGGCGGTACGCGGAGAACGCTGGCACGTCGCCATCGCCTCGGCATTCCCCGGTGGCGCACCCCATCGCGACCCGGGAGCGAATGGTCCATCGGATCCGGTCTCCGACGATGGCGGTGTCGACCACGTCGAGGAGGAAGGTGATCGGCTTGAGCGGGGCGCCCTCGACGTGGACGAGGTCGAAGCCCTGGAGGAACCCGACGGGCTCGGGGCCGCGGGTCAACGCCTCGGCGACGCCCGGGCTGAGCGTGGACAGCGGCAGCTCCACCGGTCGCAGCTCACTCCAGCCCACGATCACGCCATCGGGAATCTGCAGGGGGAACGAGGTGACGGTGGTGGCGATGGGCAAGGGATCGTCGCGCCACAGACCGGTCGCCTGGGTGGTCCACAGCGCCCGATCGCCGCTGGTGCCGCTGGCGGCGCCGTGCTGGAACTGGTGGCAGCGCTCCGCGGGGTCGTCGCAGGGGGTGATCAGGTTGCCGAGCCGCTTCCACCGGTGGTTGTGGGTCCAGTCATGGACGAACCCTTGCCACAACACCGCGTCTGGCGGCGTGCCCGCCAGCGCGTCTCCCACCACCTCGAACGCCGGCTCTGGCGGGTCGCCCACCGTCGCGAGCGTGTGAGGACAGCCCGCGAGCATCCCACCCCACCACGTCGCCACGACCCCTCGTCGGATCCGCATCCTCACCCCCCACCGCGCATAGAACGCCCGCAGGGGGTGGAGGCAAGGGTGGGGGGGCTGGCCTGGGGACGGTCGGAGCACTCGCGTTGGAGGGACACGGCCGTTACCGTCTCCCCGCTGGGGGAGGGGTCATGCCGCCATCGATGCTTTCGCAGGCCGATACGCCCACGACGGAGGACTTGCTCGAGGTCCAGCACTACGCCGAGGCGCTCGGGCGTTTCGTGTTGTCGTGCGAGACGCCGATGACCGTGGGCGTCCAGGGGGAGTGGGGATCGGGCAAGTCCAGCTTGATGAAGATGGTGGAGGAGCGGTTGGCTTCCGCCGGGCCTGGTGCGCCCGAGGCCTTGCGGCGCCGCCATGAGGCCCGCCCATTCACCGCTCCCGATCCGTACGCGGCCGAACGCAAGGCGTTCCACAAGCAGCTTGGGGACCGTGCCCATGGGGGTGGGGCATCGCTGCCTGCGTTCGTGATGCGGTTCGAGACATGGCAGTTCGGGGTGCTGCGTCCGGAGGCGCTCGGCCCCCGACTGATCCAAGCGCTCACGGAGCAACTCCGGGAGGAGGTCGATCAAGCTTGGGAGGCCTACCGGACCCGGGGCAGCTGGCCCGGGGAGATCATCCAGTCTGGGGCGCTGAGGGCCGGCCAGTTTCTGCGAGAGGGGCTTCGGTTCGCGGCGCCGGTGGCGGCGGCGGTCGTCCACGGGTCGACTGCTGGCTTGGTAGACGGATCCGCGGTGTTGGATGGCGTTCGGGGAGCGGTCGCGGGCGCGCCGGATCCGGCCGACCTGGCCCTACGCCAGTACCGCGAGCAGTTCTCGGCGTTCGTGCACCGGGCGTTGATCGAGACGGGCTTCAGTCGGGTCGTGGTGTTCATCGACGACATCGACCGCGTGGAGCCTGCCCATGCCGTCACGATGCTCGAGATCCTGAAGAACTTCCTGGATGTCCCGGGCTGCGTGTTCGTGCTCGCCATCGACTACGAGGTCGTGCGTGTCGGGGTGGAGCGAAAGTTCAACCTGACGGATCCGCGCAAGGCCCAGGCGTTCTTCGACAAGATCATCCAGGTGCCGTTCGACGTGCCGATCGAGCAGTACAACATTCGAGGATTGCTCGGTTCGTACCTCGATGCACGGCAGGCTCGTCGCCCTCGAAGCAAGTCCCGCAAGGGGATCAGCAAGGACCCGGTG
>JAUHWK010000406.1 GCA_030424555.1 bacterium
TGGCGGAGCCTGCCGTCGGCCTCACGGACGCGGAGGGTGAACTTGGGTTGTTCGCCCCCCGGCGACGAGCCGCCGCCATGAAGCGCGTCGTCCTCGGCGTGGTCGACGAGGGCTGCGTCCAGGTCGCCCACGCCCACCTCGTCGCGCCGGATCCGACCGTCTTCCCAGGCGGCGCGGGCGTCGACGCCGAGCAGCAGTGCGCCGGGCAGGTCGACGCCGTGGTGGATCAGGTAGCGAAGGACGTCGCTGCCCGACCAGCGCGCGAGGTCCCTGGGAAACCCGAGGCCTGGGTGGCGCCGAAGCCAGGCGCGCCCCAGGTGCCCCTCGGGCTTGAGGTCGGAGAGGAACCAGGGGAGGTCGGTGCCTGCGGCGGTGGGGCCCCCGCGGGGATCGGCGTGGTGGAAGCCGGCGTCAGGTCCTTCGGTGTCGACCAGGTACCCGAACGGCTCGACCGGCTGGAGGTGTGCGATGTTGGTGAGGCGGCCGTTCGGACGGATGGTGTACAGGGGCAGGGGTCCCGACGGCACGCTGTCGAGGGGCCGAACGGCCGCCAGGGTGGTGGCGCGCGCGCGGCCGTGGGCGACGATCTGCGATCCCGCCGCGGCGCGCTGCCGGTGCAGGGTGGCGGACGACAGCCCGAGGTCGTCCAACACGTCTCCAGAACGACGGGGTCCGGTTCGGGACAGGTGCTGGACGAGGAGAGCGTCGGACATGATGAGGATTCCTGAAGGGATAATCGTACGGTACTAAGAAGGAAATCGTATCGGATTCGAAGGATTCCCGAAGGAATTTTCTACACGGCGGTGGTCTCCGCACGGTGCGGGAGGCGTCCGTGCCTGCGGTGCCACCGGTGTCGACGGAGCCGCCTTCCCCCGTGCTCCAGACGCACGAACGCCCCCGGGAGGACGAACCCCTCGGAGGCGCCGCGGAGGTCGGTCACTTGGCCGCGACGATCCTGGGCGTGACGACGTCCTGCTGGCCGGCGCCCTCGTCGGAGGCCCAGCGGGCGACCAGGCTGTCGAGCGACCACGCGCCGCCGCCCGTGAGGCCCAGGCCCAGGAAGATCGTGCCGTAGATCACCGCGAGCTCGCGGTCGGCCCAGGGCTGGCCCGCGTGGATGGCGAACACGGCGACGAGCATCGTGATCCCCACCGGGACGGACGCCAGGCGGGTGAACAGGCCGGCGGCGACAGCGATCGCGGCCAGGAACTCCGCGGACGAGGCGAGGAACAAGCTGGCCGTGCCCCCCACGCCGAGCGGGTCGGGGAACTGGGCGCCACCACCCGACAGGAGCATCGAGAACTTGCCCCAGCCGTGCAGCAGCGCGAGGTGCAGGCCGGCGGACACGCGCAGGACGAGCAGGCCCGCAGACGCAGCAGGGTCTTGGGTGCTGGGGGTGGTGAGGCGGGCGAGGATCGGCTTCATGGGATCTCCTTCGGACCGTGGGGTCCGGTGTCCCGCAGGGTGGGGACATGGAGAGCTTACTGTTGCCTTGGGTGTGCGGCAGTGCCCGTTTCGAGCACTGACTGTTGCCCAATGAGCCACAATGAGGAGGTGCCGGATCGGACGTCGGCGTACGGCCGAGGTAGGGTCGGGCCTCGATCGGGTGGACGGATGGACGTGTCAGCAGCTGGGCAGGACCGCACCCGGTGGGGGTGGTGGGCCGCCTGGAGCTTCTTCGCCGTGGTGTGGGTCTGGCAGGGCATGGCTATCGCCGACATCGGCGGCCACATGATGGACAGCGACGAGGCCACCCACACCCTGCGCAGCGTACAGATGGCGGCGGACCTCGCCCGGGGAGACCTGCTCGCGGTGTGGGATCATGCGCAGCGCCCCCACTGGTACCCGCCGGTCCACCACGTGCTTCAGGCCGTGTGGCTGGCGCTCGTCGGGGTGTCGGTCACCTCGGCGCGCCTGTACTCCTGGGTGTGCTTCGCGGGCATGGCGGGCGTCCTGGAGGGCATCGCCCGCACCCTGGATCGGTCGGCGCAAGGCTGGGCGGCGGCGCTGGTGGTGGCGGCGCTCGGCGCGGATGCACACCTGCGCGCGCAGAGCAGCCTGAGCATGCTGGAGGCCCCGGGAGGCCTCGCGCTCGTCGGGACCCTCGCCGTGGGGGCCTGGGCGGTGGCGCATGGCTCGATCGGTGCAGCCGTGGCGGCCTCCTGCCTGGGCTGGGTGTCGTTCGGCATCAAGTACAGCAATGGTCTCTTGGCGTTTGCCGGACTGGCCGGGATCGCGCTGGTCGCCGCGATCTCCAGGCCGGAGGAGCGCGGCTGGCGGGGGCCGTGGGTGGCGGCGTCGCTGGTGGGTCCGGCCGCCGTGCTCACGGCCTGGTGGATGGTGGGCCTGGGACACCTCGCGTCGTTCGAGGCCTACCGCAGCGCTCAGCGGGACACCTACGCGCGCTGGTCCGTCGACAACCTCACCTACTACCCAGAGATCCTGGCGTACGGAACGGGTGTCACCACGGCGTTCGCCTTCCTCGCCGTCCTGCTTCCTGCGACGGTGCCGCCGCAGGCACCCGAGGGGGACGCGGCCCTCCTCACCCACCGAAGGGCCTTGATCGCGGGGCTCGCGAGCGTGTGGGTGGTGGGACTGGCCGGGATCACGTGGACCCGTCAGAACGATCCCCGGTTCATCGCGGTCCTGCTTCCGATCGCGTGGGCCCTGTGCGTGCCGTCGATGTCGCGGGCGCCGATGCGGTGGCGTGCCGGGCACCTGGCCGGGGTCGGGGCGCTGTTCGCGGGCGTGCTGCTGGCCCGTCCCCCCGCGCAGACGGTGGCGTGGGTGGACGAGGAGCCCGATGACGTCGTCGGAGACGGCTACCAGGCAATCTACGAGGGAATCGGCCGCCCCTCGGCGGTGGTCCGGCTGGTCGATCGGCGGGGCTCCGGCGCCTTCCGTGACGCGAAGCGCTCGACCCACAGCGAGTCCTTGGCGATCGCGCTGTACCAGGGGTGCGCGGCGGAGCATCCCCTGTCGGCATGCCGGTACGACGTGTGGGACCCCGGGGTGTTCCGCCGCGTCGCCAAGCACCGGTACGGTCGAACGATCGATCGCGCCATGGAGCGGGACGTCGTGGACTTCGTGGTGGACGTGGCGCCGCCCAAGAAGCTCGGCCGCCGTGCCCCCCGTTGGTCGGACGGATGGCCGGAGGTCGCGCGCGAGGCCGTCGGCCACGGAGTGCTCGCCGTGGTGTGGGCCCGGCCCGAGGCGCCCGGTCCCGAGGATGAGGACGGTTCGGATCGTTCGGGCGGCTCGGGGGACGTCGACCCCTCACCCTGACCCGGGCTCGGACGGCGCGCGGGCCCAGGCGACCAGGGCGGTGAGGACTGCGCTCAGCACGGCGGCCCCCGCGAACAGCCGGGCCACGGCGTCGGAGCCGGTGCCCCCTGCCCACACCGCACCGGTCCACAGCACGATCGCAAAGGCGGCCCGTCCGGCCAGGGACTGAATGCTCCACCAGGTGGCACGCAGCGAGGAGGGAAGCCGGGGATGCAGGCGCGCCCGGAGCGCGGGGGTCGCGAGCGCCTCGGGAGCGCTCCGGAGCAGGACCACGGGGAGCAGCCAAGGGGCCTGCGCCCAGGCCATCAGGCCGCAGATCCCGGTGAGGGTCGCAAGCGACAGCACCATGACGGCCTCGGCCGAGAGGTGGTGGCGCAGCGGTCCGACCTGGCCCGCGGCCCACGCGCCGACCAGCGCGGCCCCAGCCGCCAGCGCCCCCGAGGTGGTGATCGCCAGGTCCTCGGTCCCCAGGGCCCCGCGCAGCCAGGGCTGGTACAGCTCGTAGGGGATGTGGACGAGCACCAGCAGCGCGACCTCGGCGAGCAGGCCCCAGCGCAGGACGGGGTCGGTGCGGAGCAACTGGACCCAGGTGGCGGCGGCGGCCCTCGGAGAGGGGGCAACGGCGTCGTGGGACGGCTCGGGCAAGGTCCAGGCAAGGCCGGCCGCCACAGCACACGCGGTGGCGAACGCGAGGTAGGGAAGGCGCAGGTCGAACGTGCCCAGGGCGGCCCCCAGCAACGCCCCC
>JAUHWK010000407.1 GCA_030424555.1 bacterium
TCCCGTGCTGCCCGATGTCCTCGCTGCCATCACGCTCCTCGGGGCGGTGGCGCAGGCCGCGCTCGTGCGTCGGATCGATCTCGGTCCGGCGGTGCTCGCGCTGGGTCTGGGGGCCCTGCAAGCCGCCGTGGCGGTGGGGGTGGCCAGCCAGGCCGCGGGGCTCTCCGTGGTGGCCGCCGCCATCGTGTCCGCATGGGCTCAGGGACGCGCGGCGCGGGCGGGGGTCGGTCGCCCCTCCCTGCGCGCCTGGGTGGTCGCCGCAGCCGCAGGCACGTCGGGGGTGGCGGCGTTCGTCGCCCCAGGGCTGCCCCTCCCGACGCAAGGCGCCCTGGATGCCGCCCCGCTCCTCACCGTCCTCGTCGGCGGGATCACGGTGCTGGTGGCGCGAGAGCGTCGCGGCCTCGCCGGCCAGCGGGTGTTCCACTACCGCGAGGTCCCCATCGGCGGACCTGGAGGCACGGGCAAGGACCGCTCGGACGCGCCGCGCCCCGCAGTGGATCCGCAAGCCACCCCACCGGTCCCCGCGGAGGCCTCGGGATGAGCGCGTGGTGGACGTCGCTGCGGGACGCGGTCGTCGAGCGCCTGCGGCAGCTGGACGAGGCGGCGGCCCACGAAGCCGCAGCCCGGTTCGAGGCGGCGCGGATGCGTCGGCGTCCTGGGTCGAGCCGGGTCGTGCGGCTGGACGCGGCGGGGATCGCGCGCTTGCTCACCCCGGTCGGGCGTCCCCTGGTGGTCCACCACATCGCGTGGGGCGCGATGGACGGGCTGGAGCACCTGTCTCCACTCGCGGAGCGCGCCGGGGATCGGGCAGGCGTGGTCGTCGTCGCGTGGCGAGGATCGGGGCCGGTCACCCAGGTCGAGGAGGCGCTGGCGACCACGCTCGCCGCCGATCCCGGCACCTGGCGTGTGCTCGTCCACCCTGGGGAGGATGCCGCGTTGTCCTCCGCGATCGGGCTGGAGTCCCCGCCGCCTGCGCGGACCGTGCTGCTGGATGCCCGCGGCGACGCAGAGCGTGGCGTGCTCCGCCAGTGGACCGGCGCGCCCAACCCGCAGCGCACCCGGGCGATCGTCCGGCTGCTCGACGAGGTGGTCCGATGAGCCGCGCTGTCCTGGGTCGTGGGGTCCGGTGGGGGGCCGTTGCGCTCTGGCTGGGCGGGATGGGCTGCGCCCGGCCCGCGGCGCCGGAGGCGGCCGCCGAGGTGTTGGATCCGGTCGCCACCCAGGGCGTCGACGATCCCGCGCTCGCCCGCCTGCTGGACCGCCACTGGCGGTGGTCCTTGGCGGCCTACCCCGAGGCCGCCACCTGGTACGGGATGCCCGGGTTCGACGATCGAATGACCGACCCCTCCGACCTCGCCGAGGCGGATCGGCACGCCACGCTGCAGTCGCTCGGGATGGCGGCCGAGGCCCTGGACCCCTCGGGGTGGTCCGACGGCGACCGCTTGGCCCACCAACAGCTGCGCCGCGTGGTGGGCGATGGCCTGCAGGAGGCGACGTGTCGCGGGTCCCGGTGGGTGCTCTCGATCCGGGACAACCCGCTGTCCGACCTGTTCGGGGTGCTGTCGGTCCAAGATCTGTCGACGGAGGAGGCCCTCGCGGTGGCCGCCGCCCGTGTCCGCCATGCGTCCCAGACCCTCACGACGCGCATCGCCCTGCTGGAGGACGGCGCACAGACCGGGTGGGTGGCGAACCGTCGCAGTGTCGAGGTCGTGCTGGCCCAGGTCGACGAGGTCCTCGCCACCCCCACGGCGGCGTGGGCGCCGGTGGCGGAGGTGCCCGACGGGGTGTCTCCGAACGCCTTGGTCGCGGCGCTGGACGACACGTACCGACCGGTCCTGGCCCGGTTCCGCGACGCCCTTCAGACCACGATCCTGCCCGCAGCGCGGGCCGACGACGCGCCGGGCCTCGCGAGCCTTCCGGGTGGAGAGGCGTGCTACGCGGCACGGGTCCAGCGCTACACGACCGACCCGTCCCTCACGCCCATGGCCCTGCACGAGACAGGCCTGCAGGAACTGGAGCGGATCCACGCCGAGATGGGTGCGGTCGCTGCACGGGTGTTTGGCCCCGAGCTGCTGTCGGACGGGCTGGATCGCCTGCGCACCGATCCCTCGCTGCGTTTTGAGTCCGGGGAGGAGATCCTCGCTGCGGCCCGCGATGCCTTGGCCCGGGCCGAGGCCGCGGTCCCGGCGGTGTTCGACACGCTCCCGGCCACCCCGTGTACGGTCGAGCCGGTCCCTGCGCACGAGGCGCCGTACACGACGGTCGCGTACTACCGGCCGCCCGCGGCGGATGGGTCCCGTCCGGGTACCTACGTGGTCAACACGCACGATCCGACCTCTCGCACGCGGTTCGAGGCCGAGGCGCTGGCCTTTCACGAGGCCGTCCCCGGTCACCACCTGCAGATCGCGCGCCAGCAAGAGCTGTCTGCCCGTCCCGCCATCCTGCGGTTCGAGGGCGCCACGGTGTCGGTGGAGGGGTGGGCCCTGTACGCCGAGGGACTCGCGGTGGAGCTCGGCCTGTACAAGGACGACCTCGCGCTGTTGGGCCGCCACAGCTTCGACGCGTGGCGTGCCGCCCGGCTGGTGGTCGACACCGGCCTGCACCACCTGGGGTGGTCCCGTGACGAGGCGATTGCGTTCCTGCGAGATCACACGGCCCTGGCCGAGACCAACGTCGTGAACGAAGTCGATCGATACATCGCGTGGCCCGGCCAGGCGCTGGCCGACAAGACCGGAGAGCTGGCGATCCGCCGGCTGCGGGCGCAGGCCGAGGATCAGCTGGGAGCCCGGTTCGACCTTGCGGGATTCCACGAGGCGGTGCTGGGGGCCGGGGCGTTGTCGCTCCCCGCGCTCGAGGCCCGCGTGCAGGCGTGGATCGGCACGGTCCAGGCTGGCGCGCCCACCGATGATGGGAACCACGACGGATGACGACGCTCTGCTGGTCGATGAAGCGGCCACGACCCGTTAGCCCGCCCCCCTGGCGTCCGAGACCCGCAGCGTCGCGGAGGATCTGTGTTGCCCCCTGAGACCGTCGGCCTCGACGCCGCCCTGCTGGCCGGTGAGAACGCCGGATTCCTGGACGACCAGTACCAGGCCTGGATCGCCGACCCTTCGTCGGTCGATGCCCAATGGGCCGAGCTGTTCGCATCCCTGCACGCCGATCCGGCCACCCGCGATGGTGCGGAGCCCACCAGCGCCCGCCTCGAGTTCCCCGGTCCCGACGGCCGGAGCGTGTTCGGTGGCAGCGCCGGCGGCGTGTCCGTCCAAGAAGCCTACCGGCAGGCCGCGATCGTCCAGCTGATCAACGCCTGGCGTGTGCGGGGTCACTTCACCACCGAGATCGACCCGCTCGGACGCCGCAACACCGGCGATCACCCTGAGCTCACCGTCGACTGGCACAAGCTCACCGACGCCGACCTCGACGCCACGGTCTCCACCGGCAACCTCGTCGGCATCGGGCCGTCCGCCACGGTCCGTGAGATCCTCGCCCACCTGCGGGCGGTGTACGGCGACGCGATCGGCGTCGAGTACATGAACATCGACGACTCGGAGCAGAAGCGCTGGATCCAGGAGCGCGTGGAGTCGCTGCCGGGGATGGAGGTCCTCGACCGCGTCGCCGAGGAGCACGTCCTGCGCAAGCTGTCGGACGCCGAGGCGTTCGAGCAGATGCTCCACACCAAGTTCCCGGGCACCAAGCGGTTCAGCCTCGAGGGCGGCGAGACGCTGATCCCGTTGCTCGACCTGCTGCTCGACGAGTCGGCTCGGCACGGCGTGCAAGAGGTCGTGATCGGCATGGCCCACCGTGGCCGCCTCAACGTCCTGGCCAACATCCTCGAGAAGCCGGCTCGGCACATCGTCGAGGAGTTCCAAGACAGCCGCGGGCCCGTCCAGGGCTCGGGCGACGTCAAGTACCACCTCGGGTACTCCGCCGACGTCCGCACCATCCACGGGTTCGACGTCCACCTCTCGCTCACCGCCAACCCCTCCCACCTCGAGGCGGTCAACCCGGTGGTGGAGGGG
>JAUHWK010000408.1 GCA_030424555.1 bacterium
TCCTCCCGCCCATGGCTCTCGAGTCCAGTCGAGGGCGTGCATCCACACCGGCGCTCGGGCCTCCTCGCCGAACCAGCGGGCGAGCGCGTCGAGCACCAGGGCGCGCTGGGTGTCCTCGTCGTGCTCGGACCAGTCCCGGGCCGGGGTGCCGACGAGGAAGGACAGCAGCATGGGGCGGCCACCAGGGGCGGTGTTGTCGAACGTGACCGAGATCGGACCGTCGGTGCAGACCGCTTCGCCCGACAGCCCTTGGTCTCGCCAGAAGGCGCGCTCGTAGGCGGCGAACACCTTGACCGTGGCGCCCATCGGGCAGCGCTGGTGGAGCTGGTCGCGAAGCGCGGGCAGGCCGGGGGTGAACCGGATCCGGTCCAGGAGGGCGAGGGGGGCGGCAACGACGACCCGTCGGGCCGACACGGCCTGGGTGTCGGTGTGGACCACCACCCGCTCGGCGTCGTGGTCGATCGCGCGAACCGGGGCGTCGAGGGTGATCCGCGCGCGGCCCACCCGGTCGGCCAGCCCCTCGGACAGCGGCTGGGCCCCATGGAGGAACCGGTCCTGCTGAAAGCCGTCCTCGACCTCGAGCAAGCGCATCAACCCGCCCGCGCTCGCGACGTAGGTGAGGAAGTGCAGCAGCGACAGCTCGCCGGGGTCGGCACCGAACACCGTGCGAATCGACGGCTTGAGCAGCTCGCGCACGTTGGCGCTGGGGATCCACCGGCGGGACCAGGCGTCGACGGTCTGCGCATCCCAGCGGGCCGCGCGTGGGCTGGTCCACGGGGCCTCGGGCGCGAGCTGACCGGCGAGGCGATCGACCGTCCAGACGAGGGCTTGGAGCTGGACCAGCTCCAGCGGGTTCAGACGCGGAATGCTGCCGGCGTAGCGGCGGAGCTGGCCGTGCAGGTCGAGCACCTGCTTGCCGCCGGTGGGCGTGGGGAAGGTCTCGACGCCGAACTCTTGGACCAACGCCGCCATTCGCGGCTGGCCCGGGCCGATCCACTGGCCTCCGACATCCAGGGTCGTGCCCTGGATCGACACCGTGCGCGTGCGGCCTCCGACCCGCTCCGACGCCTCCAGCACGCGGACGTCGACCCCGGCCTCCCGCATGCGGCGGGCGGCAGTGAGGCCGGCGAGGCCGGCCCCCACCACGAGGACGTCATGGTCGACCGCGCTCACAGGCAGCCCCCCATCTCACAGCTCCTCGAACTCGTCCGCGTGCAGGAAGGCGGCGTGCTGAGGCGCCTTCTTGGTGACGCTCCACTCCTCGATCATCGCGGGCGCGACCTCGTGCAGGCGCTCGAGGGCGTTGCCGCGGTCGATGTTGACCGCGAGCTCCAGCCGGTGGCCGTTGGGATCGAAGAAGTAGATCGACTTGAAGATGTGGTGGTTGGTCGGTCCGATCACCTCGATGCCCTTGGACTCGACCTTGGCCTTGGCCTCCAGCAGCTCCTCCATGCTGCCCAGCTCGAACGCGATGTGCTGGACCCAGTCGGGCGTGTTGCCGTCGCGGCCCATGGGCGGGGAGTTGGGGAGCTCGAAGAAAGCGAGCACGTTGCCCATGCCCGCGTCCATGAACACGTGCATGTACGGATCGGGGGCCTTGGTGCTGGGGACGTGGTCCTCGGAGATCGCGAGCACGAGGTCCATGTCCATCACGTCCTGGTAGAACGCGACGGTCTCCTTGGCGTCGTGGCAGCGGTACGCGACGTGGTGGATCCTGCGGATGTTCATGCTGGCCTCCGTCCGGCTCAGGCCGGGGCGTCCGCGATGATGCCGCGCTTGATCTGATCGCGCTCGATCGACTCGAACAGCGCCTTGAAGTTGCCCTCTCCGAAGCCCTCATCGTGCTTGCGCTGGATGAACTCGAAGAACACCGGGCCAACCATGGTCTCGCTGAAGATTTGCAGCAGGAGTCGGGGATCGCCGCCCTCGGTGGAGCCGTCCAGCAGGATGCCGCGGGGCTTGAGCTGGTCGACGGGCTCGCCGTGGCCGGGGAGACGGTCGTCGAGCATCTCGTAGTAGGTGTCGGGCGGCGGCGTCATGAACGGGACGCCCAGGGCCTTGAGCTTGTCCCACGCGGCGATGAGGTCGTCGCAGATCAGGGCGATGTGCTGAATGCCCTCGCCGTTATACGCCATGAGGAACTCCTCGATCTGGCCGGTGCCAGAGGAGGCTTCCTCGTTGAGGGGGATGCGGATCTTGCCGTCGGGGGCGGTCATCGCCTTGCTGACCAGGCCCGTGTACTCGCCCTTGATGTCGAAGTACCGGATCTCGCGGAAGTTGAACAAGCGCTCGTAGAAGCCGGCCCAGTACGCCATCCGACCCCGGTAGACGTTGTGGGTGAGGTGGTCGATGTGGGTGAAGCCGCAGCCCTCGGGGTGGCGATCCACGCCCTCGAAGAACTCGAAGTCGATGTCGTAGATGCTCTGGCCGTCCTCGAATCGGTCGATCAGGTACAGCGGGGCGCCGCCGATGCCCTTGATCGCGGGCAGGCGCAGCTCCATGGGGCCGGTGGGGATGTCGATGGCCTGGGCGCCGAGCTCGAGGGCGCGCTTGTACGCCTTCTGGGCGTCGTGGACGCGGAAGGCCATGCCGCACGCGCACGGCCCGTGCTCTTCGGCGAAGTGGGCGATGATGGTGCCCGGCTCACGGTTGAGGATGAAGTTGATCCCGCCTTGCCGATACAGGACGACGTCCTTGCTGCGGTGCTTGGCGACGGCGGTGAACCCGAGCAGCTCGAACACGGGCTCCAGCACACCGGGCTTGGGGGACGCGAACTCGACGAACTCGAATCCGCACAATCCCATCGGGTTGTCGAACAGGTCGGTCATGGGGGACTCCGGAACGGGGGGGATCGCATCTTTAAAGGGCGCGCGACGCAGGCGCCATCGTGGCGGGGGGCTGCGCGGCCAGGGTTGGAGCGACCGTGACATGGGTGGTGCGGTCCCGGGACACGGCGGCCGGTTGCGACCGCGGGATCGAGGCGCCGGACGGTCGCCCACGGTCGCCCGACCGTGCCTGGTGGGGAGCTGGCGCGCGTCGGGAGGGGGCATCGTGGCGAAGGGCGGGGGGGGATCCTACGAGCGGGTTCGGGAACCGGAGGCCTCGGTCGTGCGAGGTGGACGGTGTGCTGCCCTGTCCACCCTGGAAGTGCTCGATGATCCTCGCGCTGCTCTTGTCGCTGCTGTCGTCCCCCGTGCAAGCCACCGAGTGGCAGCAGCCGCCGCAGGAGGTGCTGGACGTCCTGCACGCCCCCCACCTGCCGTGGGTGTGGACGGCCCCGTCGGGTGCCCACCTGCTGTTGGCCGACCCGGTGTCCTACCCGCCGCTGGCGCACTACGCGCGCGGGTGGCACGAGCTGGCGGGGGTGCGGATCGCGCCCGGGATCGGGATCCACCACGCGCGCCAGGGGGCGACCACGCCGCGCCTGGTGGCGGTGAAGGGAGGCGCGGAGCGGCCGCTGGATCTGCCAGACGGAGCCGCGGTCCACGAGGTGGTGTGGACCGCCGACGGCAAGCGGTTCGCGTTGGTGGTCGAGCATGCCCAGACGCTGGGCGTGTGGGTCGGCGACGTGAAGGGACGCCTGTCGCAGATCGAGGGGTTGGCGCTGGTGTCGATGCTGGATCGGCCGGTGTCGTGGATGCCCGACCAGAAGCACCTGCTGGTGCGCGCCGTCCCCGAAGGGCGCGGCCCAGAGCCCACCGCGCCGTTGCTGCCTGCGGGGCCGCGGGTGGAAGAGGGATCGGGCGACACGGCCCGGTCCACCTACGAGTCCCGCAACCTGCTGCAGACCGCCCACGACGCGGCGCTGTTCACCCACCACGCCACCGCCCAGCTCGAGATCGTCGACCCCCGCAAGGGCACGCGGACGCCCGTCGGCGCACCGGCACCCTTCTCGTCCAGTGAGCCCTCGCCCGATGGGGCGTACCTGCTCGTCGAGCGCCTGGTGGGGCCGTGGTCCTTCGCGGTGCCCTGGTGGCGGTTTGCCTCGGAGATC
>JAUHWK010000017.1 GCA_030424555.1 bacterium
CGCGGATCCGGATCCGCTGTTCCATAGCGTGACATCCCCCGCCGGGCCACCCGTGGGCCCGTGGGCTCGATCAGCCGTCGATCCGCTTGGGAACGGCATCCTGAGGCGTCATCATCCCATCCTCTGCGCGCAGCACCAGCGCGTCCCCGGGCGGGAGCGCGCCGAGGTGGGCTGGGTCGGTGGTCGTCACCCACACCTGGGCGTCCAGGTCGACCAAGGCCGCCACCAGCCGGCCGGTCCGATCCCGATCGAGCTCGCTGGACAGGTCGTCGAGCAGGAACAGGGGCCGATCGCCGCGCGCCCGCGCCGCCACCAGCTCGGCGAGCTTGAGCGCCAGCACGATCGATCGAACCTGACCCCGGGAGCCGTAGGTGCGCGCCGCACGCCCATCGAGCGTGATCCCCACCTCGTCGCGCTGCGGACCCACCAGGCAGCGACGCCGGCGAACCTCGTCGGGTCGGGCCTGCGCGAGCGCTGCAGCCAGGGCGTCCTGACGGGCTTGGATCCCCTCGCCCACGGCCGCGGTCCGGTAGCGCAGGCCCAGAGCACCCCGACCGCCTGCGATGCCCTCGTGCAGCGTTCGGACGTGGGGCCGCAGGTCGTCCAGGGTTCGCACCCGCGCCGCCACCAGCTCGGCGCCCCGGCGCGCCAGCTGCGCGTCCAGGACGTCGAGCAAGGTGGGATCGGGCCGGTCCGACTGCAGCGCCTCCCGCTTCTGGGCCAGCACCCGCCGCACGCCCTGCACCCGGGCGAGGTGGGCTGGGGCGGCGGTGAACGCCGCGCGGTCGAGCCAGCGCCGCCGCACCGCCGGGGCATCGCTGACGATCTCGGCATCCGAGGGGGTGAACGCGATCGCCCGGATCGCGTCGAACCAGGGCCCCACCTCCCGCTGCACCGTGTCGTCGAGGCGCAGGCTCCGCGTCCCCGTGCCCACGTCCAGCCGCAGGCGCCGGACATCCCCGCCGTGGTCGACCTCCCCCGCGATCACGGCCTGGTCCTCACCCCACCGCACCACCTCCCGCCATCGCGGCGAGCCCAGCGGGCGCAGGGAGGCGAGGATCCACACCGCCTCGAGCAGGTTGGTCTTGCCTTGCGCGTTGGGGCCACCGATCACCACGAACCGGGCGTCGGTCTCCAACGTGGCGGGCGCCAGGTTGCGGAACGCATGGGTCCGCAGGCGGACGAGCCGCACCCCGTCGCCTCAGTCGAGGCGCATCGGCATCACGACGAAGAAGGCATCCTCGACGTCGGGGTCCGTAACGAGGCAAGGCGCCAGCGCGTGCGACAGCTGCATGCGGACGCGGCCGCCGTGCACGGCGCGCAGCACCTCCCGCAGGTAGCGGCCGTTGAAGCCCACGGTGATGGGCTCACCGTCGAGCTCGCAGGGGAGCGCCTCCTCGACCTTGCCGCGATCGACGTTCTCCACGTCGACCGTCAGCGTGCCGTCGGCGAACGCGAACCGGACCGGGCGTGCACGCTCGGTGAGGAGGATGGTGACGCGGTCGAGCGTGGCGTCGAGCTCGGCGCGATCGAGCAGCATCGTGTGGCTGTGCTCGCTGGGGATGACGGCCTTGTAGTCGGGGAACTCGCCATCCAGCAGCCGGAACCAGAACTGGTCGGTGTCGCGCCGGACCTGGACCGCACCCTCCCCAAAGCCCAAGGTGACCTCGTCGTCGGAGCCCGACAGGAGGTTCTGCAACACGCCGAGCGCCTTGCGGGGCACGAGCATGCGCGCGGGGAAGGCCACCTGACCCTCGAACGGGATCTGCGAGGTGGCGAGCCGATGGCGGTCGGTGGCGACCAGGCGCAGCCGGGGACCGGCGTCGGTGTCGACCTGCTCGATGTGGGCGCCGTTGATGCCCCAGCGGACGTCCTCGGTCGCGATGCTGAACGCGGTCTGCTCGATCGCCCGCAGCAGATCGCCGTCGCGCACGGTGGCGCGCTCGCGGGCCTCGAACGGGGGAAGCGCCGGGTACTCCTCGGCGGACAGGCCGTTGAGCGTGAACGAGGCGCGGCCCGCCGTGATGGTCAGGCGCTGCTTGTCGTCCAGCGTGAGGTGGACGGTGGGCTCGGGCAACTTGCGGACGATCCGGAACAGGGCGTCGGCCTCGACGGCGACCTCCCCGCCCGAGGAGACGTTCGCGTCGACCTGGCCGATGTAGGCAACTTCGGTGTCGGTGGCCGTGAGGCGCAGCAGACCCTCTCGGGCGTGCAACAGCACGTTGGCGAGGACGGGCTGCGTGCTGCGCTTCTCGACCACCCGCTGGATCCGACCCAGGGCACGCCCCAGGGCGTCACGGTCGATGTACAGCTCCATGGGATCCCCCGGGCGGCGTCAGCCCTCTATCCGGAACGTCCCGAGGGTCCAGCCGGGATCGATCCGGCGCGACGCGCGGTCATCCACGGATCGATCCTTGTCTCTCGATCGATCTCTGTCTGGTGTCGGTGGTGATGACGTCCCGAACAGCCTGTGGACAACCCCAACGATCGACGTCCGACCGGAAGAGCCGCTGTGGACCGCACTGTGGGTGGACCGTGGGACGGACCGCGGACCGGGTGGGGACGGCTGGGGATGGATTCTGGCGACCCTCGGCGGATCCGTCGGGCGTCCCCTGGGATCCACGGGCTGTCCACAGGGGCCTGGGGACCGGATCCCGACACGGACCCCGACCGTCCTCCGACGGGATCGTCGGGAAGGGGGTTGTGGAGCGACGGGGTCCGCGTCCGCGCCGACGGACCCTTGCGGACAGGCCGTGCGGTGGGGGTGACCGGTTGGGGGCCTCAGCGTCCGCGGCCCAGGCCCAGCTGTCGCTCGATGATCTGCATCTGGTAGGCGAGCTCGGGATCGCCGCCGTCGATGCGCTCTTGGATCTTGCGCACGCCGTGTTGGATGGTGCTGTGGTCGCGTCCGCCGAACTCCTCGCCGAGCTGGGGGAAGCTCAGGGTGGTGTGCTTGCGGGCCAGGAACATCGCGATGTGGCGGGGCTCGGTGAGCTGCCGGGTGCGCGACTTGCCGATGATGTCGACGGTTCGGAGGTTGTGGACCCGGGCCACGGCTGCGATCACGTCGCTGGCGTCCACCCGGGGAGCCGGGGGTGCGAACACCTCGGGCATGACCTCGCGGGCGAACGACAGGGAGGGCTGCTCGCCGGTGGTGTCGCAGTGCAGGACGAGGCGGTTGAGCAGTCCGAGCAGCTCACGGACGTTGCCCGTGACCGCGTGGGCCATGGTGGCGGCGAGGTCGTCGGGGATGATCCGACCCATCGCGCGGGCCCGCTCCAGCAGGATCGCCGTGGCGGTCTCGCGGTCGGGCGCCTGCATGTCGACGATCTGTCCGCCCTGAAAGCGCGTGCGCAGGCGGGGCTCGAACTTCTCGATCTCCTGCGGCTCGACGTCGGAGGTGAACACCATCTGCCGCCGCTGCCGCTGCATCACGTTGAAGATGTAGAACAGCTCTTCTTGGGACCGGTCGCTGTCGAGGAACTGGATGTCGTCCATCAGCAGGACGCTGGCTTCCTCGCGGTAGTGCATCCGGAAGGCGCGGGTGTTGTCGCGCCGGATGGCCTGGACGAACTCGTGGATGAAGTCGTCTGCGGTGACGTAGACGACGCGGGCCGATGGGTCGCGCCGCTGGATCTCGTGGCCGATCGCGTTGAGGAGGTGGGTCTTGCCCAGGCCGGAGGCTCCGTAGATGTACAGCGGGTTCCAGCGGCCGCCAGGGTCGTCGACCACCGCCCGGGCGGCGGCGTTGGCGATGCGGTTGCAGGCACCGACGACGAAGGAGTCGAACGTCATCCGGGCGTCGAGCCGCATCCGGCCCGGGGCCTCGGCGTGGGCCGGGGCGGCGGTGGGGGGCACGGTGGCGGGGCGCCCGCCGTCGAGCACGAGCCGGAGATCCACGCCGTCGCCGAGGACGTCGTGGGTGCCGTCGTCGAGACGATCGCGGAAGTTGTCCTCGGCGAACGCCAGGTAGTGACGGTTGGCCAACCGGATCGTGAGGTGGTCGGACCCGATGGCGACCGCGTGGGCCTGGTGCACGAGCATCTGCTCGAACTCCTCCAGCTCACGCGGGCTCACGAGGCCCGCGCGCACGCGCTCGACGACCCGGGACCACGCCGACGTCTCGTTCATGCTCTCCTCGCCGACGTGTCCGCCCTGCCGTGGCAGGTCTGGGTTCGCCTCGTTGTGGATCGCCTGGATCCGCGTCATCCTGTAGCTCCGACCACGACACACCCCGCGCGGACGTCTAGAGACGCCGACGTGACGACCGTTCCCCCCACGATGCGGGTGGCCCACGGGGTCGTAGCGGGGACGGTATCAGCGCGCCCGTACCGCGCAAAGGCCACTCCTGATGATCGCGGTGGATCCTGGGAGACCGCGATCGGATCCTCGACGGATCCGGCGAGCCCCGCCGGGCATGGCCGCGCCGTGTTGACCGGAGGGGAGCCCGGCGATAGACGCGTCCGGTCCGACCGGTGGTCTGCCCCGGGTCGGAAGGCCGGTTCGGGGCCCCCGCATCGGCCCCCGGGCACGGCGGGGTTCGGCTCACCAGCCCCCGGCCCGCCTCTCCGTCTCAGCCCCTTCACGTCCCTGTGTTTCGAGGTCCTCATGTCCAAGCGTACGTACCAGCCGTCGCGCATCCGCCGCCGCCGCACCCACGGCTTCCGCGCCCGCATGTCCACGCCGCAGGGCCGCGACGTCCTTCGCCGTCGTCGTCGCAAGGGCCGCAAGAGCCTCACCGTCACGACCCCGTCCAAGAAGCACTGAGTCGGTGTCGCCCGCCTGGTCGCCCCGGCGTCCGCTGGGGTACCCCAAGCGGTTTCGGGTCCGTACCGCCGCCGATCACCAGGCGATGCGTCGGGCCCGGCGCATGCAGGACCCGCTCGCCACGGTGCTCGTTCGCCCCAACGGCCGGGGACACCCTCGGTTTGGGTTCGCCGTCAGCCGCAAGGTCGGCAACGCGGTGTGCCGCAACCGGATCAAGCGCCGTCTGCGGGAAGTGTTTCGGCATGTCCGTGCGGACGCGCCCGCCGTCGACCTCGTGGTGATCGCCCGTCCCCCCATGGCCGGGGTGACGCACGACACCCTGCGCGATCTGGTCGATCGCGGTCTGGCGCTGGCCGTCGACCGCCGACAATCCCGTGCCCCGCGGCCGCGATCGTCGGGTGACTCGACCCCCTGAACCGGGTAGCTGCGCCGCCCGAGGAGCCGATGGACAACCGTACGCTCACCGCCGTGATCCTCTCTCTCCTCGTCTGGTACGGGTGGATGGTGTTCTTCGCCCCGCCCCCGACGGTGGAGGCGGACGCCTTGGGGGACACGGATGCCGCCGTGCTCGCCGAGGCGGGGGTGGCGTCCGACGCGCGAGACTCCGACGGGTCCACAGAGGGCGCGCTCGGGGTCGAGGCCCCACCCGTGGTCGAGGCCCAGGAGCTCGGCCTGGCCCTGTGTGGGATGACCGCGTCCATGTCGACCGGCAACGGGGCGGTGCGGGCGCTGCAGCTGCCCGGCCACGAGGCCCGCTACGACATCCAGCCCCTGTGGTCGCACCTCGGGGCGGCGGTGTCGGGCACCTGGAAGCCCTACGGAGATCCGCCCGGCACGGTCGAGCTGATCTCGGATCTGGGCCGTGCGTTCGTCGCGGGCGGCGGGGATGCCCGTGAGCCGCTCGGACCGGTCGAGGTCGTCGAGGCGTCCGACGACGTCCTCACCACCCGCCGCGTGGTCGAGGGCCGGGTCGAGGTGCTGCGCACCCTGCGGGCCGTGCCGGGCGATCCCTGCCGGCTCGAGCTGGTCGTGCAGTGGCACAACCGGGGCACCACGCCGTGGACCCGTGGCCTGTGGGTCGGCGTACACGACCTGCTGCACCCGCACGTCAGCCAGTACGACACCGAGCCCCGCCCGATCGCCTTGATCGACGGCTACCTCGAGACCTGGGACGACCTCGACGACACGGCGCCGCCCGCGGCGGTGGATGGCGCCGCCGGGGCGTTCGGGATGGCCGGTCACTACTTCGCGGCGGTGGCGCTCCCCGCGTCGGACACCGGCCGCATCTGGGCCGGGGCGATTCCCGCGCCCGAGGGCACCCCCACCCCCGAGGGCCTGGAGGGTCCTGCCCGCCTGCACGGCGTGCAGTGGGTGGACGACGCCCCGCTCGCCGCCGGGGCCGATCGCACCGCGGTGTTCACGCTGTTCGCCGGCCCCAAGGAGTCCGACACCCTCGCTGCGGTCGACGAGCGCCTCACCTCGCTGATCTCGCTCGGGTGGCTGTCGTTCATCGCCTGGCCACTGCTGTGGCTGCTCAAGCAGTGCTTCCAGATCGCCGGCAACTGGGGCGTGGCCATCCTGCTGCTGGTGCTGCTGGTCAAGGGCCTGTTCTTCCGGATGACCCAGCGCGCCTTCGAGTCGACGCAGGCGATGCAGGCGCTCCAGCCCGAGGTCAAGCGGATCCAGGAGCAGTACAAGGACAACCCCGAGCAGATGAACCAGCAGATGTTCGCGCTGTGGAAGGAGCACGGGGTCAGCCCGGTCGGCGGCTGCCTGCCCATGCTCGCCCAGATGCCGGTCTGGTTCGCGCTGTACAGCGTCCTGCTGAGTGCGGTGGAGCTGTACCACACCGAGTTCCTGTACCTGCACGACCTGTCGCAGCCCGACCCCTACATGATCAGCCCCGCGATCGTCACGGGCATCATGTTCGGCCAGCAGTTCATCATGCCGACGGCCAACCTCGACCCGGCGCAGGCCCGCATGATGCGGATCATGCCGCTGGTGTTCGGCCTGCTGTTCTTCAGCTTCCCGTCGGGGCTGGTGATCTACATCTTCGTCAACACGCTGCTGTCGATGCTCCAGCAGCTCTACATCAAGCGGACCTTCCACCTGAAGGCCGCGGTCGCCGAGGGCACGGGCGGCAACTGACCAGGGACCGCCCGAGGGGCGGGAAGGAGAGTTCGAGATGGCCAAGATTCCGGAGGGCGCGAAGACCGCGTCGGGTGAGGGACAGGACGTGAAGGCGGCGGTCGACGCCGGTGCGGAGGCGCTCGGGATCGAGCCGGGCCGCGCTGGGTGGACCCTGGACATGGAGCACTTCCGCAACGCGGCCGGTGGCTCCGTCGCGCGCCAGACCGTCAAGGTCGTGGTGTGGGAGAAGAGCGAGGAGGAGCTCGCGGCGGCCCCGGCCCCCGAGAAGAAGCCCCGCAAGGCCGCGCCGAAGGACGACGCCCCCCGCCAGGAGCGTTCCCGCGATGACGGCGCCCCCCGCCGGGAGCGCTCCCGGGACGACGACGGCCCCAAGGGCCGCGGCCGGGGTCGCGGTCGCCGCGACGACGATCGGTCGGACGAGGGCGCCCTCGAGGTGACCGAGGCCGCCAAGGTCGCGCAGGCGTGGTTCGAGGAGCTGATCGGCCTGATGGGCCTCACCGGCACCATCGAGGCCAAGGGCAACGACACCCGCGTCGTGCTCGACGTCGACGTCGACAAGGCCGGTCGCCTGATCGGTCGCCGCGGCAGCACGCTCGCCGCCGTCCGCCACCTCCTCAAGCTGGCGCTGGACGAGCACGGCGACTTCATCATCGACGTGGAGATCCCCGACGCCCGTGACAGCAAGCCCGCGTCGGAGTCCAAGGGCAAGGACGGGGGCCGTGGCCGCCGTGGGGGCCGTCGCCGGGACGAGGACGATCGTCCCCGCAGCGAGTACCCTGAGGACAAGCTCCAGGCGGTCGGCCGTCGCGCGGCCGAGAAGGCCGTCTCCAGCGGCAAGCCGGTCACGATCAACCTGCTGCTCAACAGCTACGACCGTCGGATCGTCCACATGGCGAGCCAGGAGGTCGACGGCGTCGAGAGCCAGTCGGTGGTCAAGGACGGCAAGAAGTACGTCCAGGTCGTCCCGACCGGCGCCTGAGTCGGACGGGATCGGGCTCCGCGGATGGCCCTGCCGTCGGGCGACGAGCCCGTCATCGTGGCGCTGGCGACCCCCTGGGGTCACAGCGCCCTCGCCCTGGTCCGGGCCTCTGGGCCAGGGTGCCATGCGTTGGTGCGCGCCGTCGCCGTGCCGCGCACCGGCCGTCCGCTGGTCCCCGGGATCCCCCGCCGGGTCGACTTTGAGGACGGGGAGGGCCGGTTCGACGATGGGATCGCCTGGTTGCAGGCCGGGCCCAGCACGTCCACCGGCGAAGACGTCGCCGAGCTGACGCTGCACGGCAACCCCCACCTCGTGCGTCGCCTGCTCGAGGCGCTGCTGGCGGCGGGGGCGGAGATGGCGGGCCCCGGGGCGTTCACCCGTCGGGCGCTGGAGCACGGCAAGGTCGACCTGACCCAGGCCGAGGGCATCCACCAGCTGGTGATCGCGACCAGCCGGGCGGGTGCGCGCGCGGCGCGGCGGGCCCTGGACGGCGAGACGGGGGCGGCACTCGGCGCGCTGCGCGGCACGTTGGTGGAGGCGATCGCGGAGCTGGAGGCGCGGCTGGACGTGCCGGGCGACGAGACGGCCGCGCTCGACGACGACGCGCTGCGGGACCGCCTGCGTGGGGTGGCCCGGGAGGCCCGGCAGATCGCGGACGGTGCCCGGGCCGGACACCACCTCGTCCACGGGGCGCGGGTGGCCCTGGTGGGTGCGGTCAACGCCGGAAAGTCCTCCTTGATCAACGCCCTGGTGGGACGGACCCGCGTGCTGGTCGACGGCACCCCGGGGACGACGCGCGACGTGGTCGAGGTGCCCGGGGATCTGGACGGCCTCGCCGTCACCTGGCTCGACACCGCCGGTGAGCGCGACACCGACGATCCCATCGAGGCGGCGGGCATCGCCCTGGCCCGTGACCATGTCGAGGGTGCGGACCTGTTGGTGGTGGTGCTCCGGGCGCGGCCCGACGGGCCGGACGCGACCGAGCGCCTCGTGCTGCGTCGCACGGCCGATCGGGCGCGGGTGGTCGTCCTCAATGGGGTGGACGCCGAGCACGGCGGGGCCCCCGCGGTGGACGTGCGCACGGTCGCGCGGACCGGGCTTGGGGTCGACGCCCTGCGCGCGGCGGTTCGCGACGCGCTGGTGGGAGGCCTGCCCGCCGACGCCGTGCCCCTGGCGGCCTCGCTGCACCAGGCCCGGGGGCTCGCTGCGATGGCGGCGGCGGTGGACGCGGCGCTGGAGGGGTGGGCGTGTGCGGGGGTCGCGGTGGCAGCCGACCTGCTCGGGGACGGGGTGCGGGCGATCGACGCGCTCACGGGGGCGGACACGCGGGAGGACGTCCTCGATGCCCTGTTCCGTCGCTTCTGCGTGGGGAAGTAGCGCCCTGGAGGGCACGGGGTAGGGGGTCGGACCTGTCGGGAGGCCCTGTGTCGCACCTGTTCGTGATGGATCCGCTGGACCGCATCCAGGTCCGTGGCGACTCCACCTTCGCCGTGATGCGCGCCGCCACCGCCCGGGGCGAGCCCGTGTGGTGGTGTACGCCAGACGCCCTGTTCGTGCAGGACGGCGAGGCGTTTGCCGAGGCCGAGGCCGTCGAGGCGCACGGCGACGCCCCGCACTTCCGCCGGGGGGTCCGCGAGACCCGGCGTCTGGGCGACCACGACGCGGTGTGGATGCGCAAGGATCCGCCGTTCGACATGACCTACGTGTTCGCGACCTACCAGCTCGACCTGGTGCCGCCGCCCACCATCGTGGTCAACGACCCCCGCGGCCTCAAGCTGTTCAACGAGAAGATCTGGGCGATGCACTTCGCGCAGTTCCAGCCCGCGACGCTGTTGTCTCGGGATCCGGTGCGCCTGCGGGCCTTCGTCGAGGCCCAGCCGGACGGGGCGGTGCTCAAGCCGTGGGATGGAAACGGGGGGCGTGGGGTGTTGATCGCCCGTGCCGACGACAGGAACCTTCCCAGCATGATCGAGCTGCTCACCCAGGACGGCCGCACCAGCATCATCGCCCAGGCCTTCGTGCCGGGCGTGTCGGCCGGCGACAAGCGCATCCTGCTGATCGACGGCGAGCCCGTCGCGGCGATCAACCGCGTCCCCGGCGCCCGCGACCACCGCGCCAACATGCACGTCGGGGGGCAGGTCCAGGCCTGCGAGCTCGACGCGCGGGATCGCGCCATCTGCGACGCGCTGCGGGGCCCGCTCAAGGAGCACGGCCAGATCTTCGTCGGCATCGACGTGATCGACGGCAAGCTCACCGAGATCAACGTCACCTCGCCCACCGGCTTTCGGGAGGTCGAGTCCCTGTACGGGATCGACCTGGCAAGCCAGCTCCTGGATGTGGTGGCGGACAAGGTCGCGGCGGCCCGGGCGGGCGCATGATCCGACGCAATGCGCACCCGTGGTGGCTCGTCGCCCTGCTGGGGGGCGCCTCCGTCGAGGCGGTTGCGGGCACCTACGTCCCGATCGAGGGTCCCCGGGATCCCACCGACGCGATGGACCGTCCCCAGGGCCTCGTGGATCCGGTGGTCGACGCCGGCGCGCTGCAGCTCGGGATGTCCCCGATGTTCGTGCACCACGCGCGGCAGGGGCTGGAGCTGCTGTACAAGCGCGAGTACGCGGCGTTTCGTGGCTACTTCAAGGAGCTCGCCGCCGTGTTCCCCGGCACGGCGGTCCAGCCGATCGCGGAGGTGTTGGCCCTGCAGGCGATGATGCTGGAGGACTTCAGCCTCGGCCGCACGCCGGCGTACGACAAGGCGTCCGCCCAGGCCCGCGCAGAGCTCACCGCCGCGCTCGCCCAGCCCGGCGCGGAGGGGTGGGAGCACTTCATGATGGCGGGCGTGGTGGGCATCGAGTCGATCCACGCCGCCCGGCAGGAGCGGTACGTCGCGGCCCTCACGCTGGCGTTCGAGGCGATCGACCACGCGGAGCAGACCCGCGAGGCCGCCCCGTCCTTCGTCGATCTGAAGCTGGCGGATGGCCTGTACGTGTACTGGCGCAGTGCGCTCGCGGGTCGGATCCCGATGATGGGCGGGTACGCAGACCGTCGGGACGACGGGATCGCGATGATCCGCACCGTGATGGACGACGGCGTGTTCCTCGCGCCCCCGGCGCGCCTGGCGCTGGCGTTCTCGTGGCTGGAGGAGAGTCGGTTCGACGACGCGGCGCGCACGCTGGAGCCCAACCGGGTCGCGTACCCGGGCAACCTGATCAACGAGCAGGTGTACGGCATCTCCTTGATGTACGCGCGTCGCCATGCCGAGGCCCTCGCCTCGTTCGACCGGGTGCTGGCGATCGACCCGAGCGCGCGGCGGGTCCACTACTACCGGGGCGTCGCGATGTACCGGTCCAAGCGCTACGCCGACGCCGAGGCCTCGCTCACCCGGTACCTGGGCTTCGAGGGGCTGGAGGACGACCAGCGCGCCTGGGCGCTGTTCCGGCTGGGGCGTGTGCTGGAGAAGGGATCGCGCTGGGGCGAGGCCTACGAGCGCTACCGAGAGGCGGTCAAGGCCGACGGCCACGACGGCGCCAAGGAGCGGATCGACCACCTGCGCAAGCGCCGCCGTGCCGGGGCGATCGAGTTCTAGGCCCGATCAGTCCTGGACCGGCGGAATGGTGAGCCGATCGCCGATCTGCAGGTTGGTCCGGCCCCCCAGCTGCGGGTTCCCGTCGAGGATGTGACGGGACAGGGACTGGTCGCCGTAGTGACGGTACGCGATGCGCGACAACGAGTCCCCGGCGGCGACCGCGTAGGTCGTGCCGTCGCGGCGGGCGAGGTTGATCACGCCGACGGCATCGACCTCGTCGATGGAGGACAGGGCCTCGAGGGCCTCGATCGCCGTGCGGAGCTGGGTGTGCGTGGTGGCCTTGCCCACCAGCGTGGCCTTGCTGCCCCGCACCGACACCCGGATCTGCCCGCCGTTGTCGGCGCCGGCCTCGGCGAGCACCCGGGCGGCGACCTCGGCCTGACCGGGGTCGCGCACGGTGGCGGTGGGGGTCGAGGGCGTGGCGGCGCCGGTCGATCCCTCGGAGGGAGCCGCCGCGCTGCCGGACGAGGGCGCGGGAGGCGTCGTGCTCGGGGTGCTGGACCCGGTCGAGCCGGCTGACGTCGAAGATCCGGCCAGGGTGGCGGCTGTCGACGGGCCGGACGCCTCGCTGCGCGAGGGCACGTCTCCGTCCTCCAAGGGATCGGTGGGGGCGGCGACCGGGCTGCCCATGCGCACCTGCACCACGACCAGGATGGCGACGACGACGCCGATGCCTGCGGCGACGAACGCCCACCAGTTCGTGTCGCGCTCCAGCTTGCGGTTGGCGGCGACCAGGATCTGGTTCTGGGACCGGGCGTGGCGCAGCTGGGCCTTGAGGTTCTCGACATCGGCCGTGGCGACGGGCTCGGGCGCAGGCGGTGCGACCTGCTCGGCCTCGATCCGCTTCTCCAGGGTGTCGCGAAGGCTGGGGGGGGCGGTGGCGCCCGCGTCCTCGGCCGTGGTCAGGGCGTCGAGGGCGTCCTGCCAGCGCTGCTGGGCCACGTGGACCTTGGCGCGCAGCAACCAGCCCTGGGCGTCCCCGGGAAACAGGGCGAGCAACGCCTCCAGGCGTCGGGCGGCCTCGGCGTACTGGCGCTCACCGACCAGGCGGTTTGCCTCGTTGTACAGGGCGGCGTCGGCCTGCACGCCGTCCCGCGCCATCGCCTCTCGGATCGCGTCGAGGGTGTCTGCCTGCTCGGTCATCAAGGGAGCCCATGGTGGGAAGGGTGGTCGGGGCCCGGGGGAGGGTTCGCGTGGAGCGGACGGACGCCGCGTCGGCGGGCTTCGAAGGCTCGGTAGCCGGCGGATCGTCGGGATTCAAGAGGGGGACGACGTGTGAAGTCCCTGCCGAGGGGAGGAAGGGGCATGGACGGCGGCCCAGCGCGTCGGGTATGCGGGCGGACGGTCTCGGCCCGGGATGTCCTGGTGCCGCCTTCATCACGTGGATTGGGAAGGACGCATGCGCAGAGAGCTGGTCGTCACCCCGTCCCACTGGTCCCCTCGCGGCGAGGCCGAGCTGGCGATCCACGGTCGCCCGATGCTCGTCTGGCAGGGCATCGTGGGCGAGCGGTCGCTGGTTCGTGTTCGCAACATGGGACGCAACCGCGACTACGCGGTGTTCCGGGACACGCAGGATCCGTCGCCGCACCGGGTCGAGCCGGCGTGCGATCGGTACAACACCTGTGGTGGGTGTCCGATGATGCACCTGGACACGGCGGGTCAGCACGTCGCCAAGCGCGCGATGATCGTCGAGGCGCTCGAGGAGGAGGGCCTGGGCGACCTGGAGGTCACCGAGGTCACCGCGGGGCCGTTGCCCGAGGCCGACTTCCGTCACGTGGTCAAGCTGGGCATTGGCTACAGCGACCACGGCCGCCTTCGGGTGGGCGCGTGGGGACGCCACACGCGCACGGTCGTCCCGATCCCGCACTGCCACGTCGCAGCCTCGTCTCTGCGTGCGGCCATGGCGAGTGTGGCCCACCACATCCTCGAGCTGGAGATCCCGCCGTGGGACCCGGCGGATGGCCGCGGGGTGCTCCGGGCGATCGTCCTGCGCGCCTCCCGCACCACCGGCGACGTCGTCGTCACGCTCGTGGCGGGTCGTCGGGTGCGGGTGCTCACCGAGCTGGCGGAGCGCATCGCGCTGGAGTGTACGGAGATCAGCGGGGTCGTGCTGCACCTCAACGACGAGGACAACAACGCGATCTACAAGCGCGACATGTTCGGTGAGGTCCACACCAAGGTGCTGCGGGGCTCGCCGTACCTGGAGGAGACCCTCAACGGGGTGCGCTACCGCGTGGGCCCCGGGGACTTCTTCCAGACCAACCCGGGCCTCGCCGAGCGGCTGTACGCGCGGGCGCTGGATCGGCTCGCGCTCGACGACGACACGCCCTTCGTCGACCTGTACAGCGGGGTCGGAGGCCTCGCGCTCGCCGCGAGCACACGCACTGGGTTTGCGCTGGGCGTGGAGTCGCTGGAGAACGCGGTGGCGTCGGCGCGCGACGCCGCCAAGACCCAGGACCTGCCCGCGACGTTCGAATGCGACGATGTCGGCGGCTTCTTGCCCGATCTCGCCCGTCGGCTGTCCGCCAGCCGGCCCGTGGTGTCGGTCAACCCGGCCCGCCGTGGCCTGGAGGAAGGGGTCGCGGAAGGAATCGCCGCGCTGATGCCCCGGCGCATCGCCTATATTTCCTGCAACCCGCGCGCCCTGGCCCGGGACCTCGCCCAGTTCCGGGCGCTCGGGTTCACGATCGGCGCGGTGGAGCCTTTCGACATGTTCCCGCACACCGCCCACATCGAGTGCCTCGTCGTCCTGGAGGGACAGGACGGCGCACCGGCACGGCGCGCCCCCCGTCGGCGCGTCGTGGGCCGTGGCAAGGAGTCCTGATGCACCGACCGTTCCTGCGTGACCTGGCCCATGCCGCGGCCATCTCGCCCCTGTTGTGGACGCTGCTGATCGGCCTGATCGTCGGGTGGACCCCCGGGGTCGCCCACGCGCAGGACACGGGCCTGGTGTTCGACGATCTGGAAGAGCTTCCCGAGGCCGATCCGGAGCCCGGCGCCATCGGCGACACCGGGGCCCTGGAGATCGAGCCCGCCGCGATGGACCTCGGCGGCGACATGTCGTTCGACCTGGAGCTCAACAGCGTGCTGGTCGCCTCGTTCGAGGTCGGGCAGGCGTTCCTGGAGCCCGAGTCGGCGCGGGTCAAGACCCTGGTCGAGGAGGCGCTGCGCCAGGAGTACGTCGTCGTCACGATGCAGGAGGTGCCTGCCTTCACCGACTACGACGCCGAGGTGTACCTGCGGAGCTGTCCTGCGGGGCAGTACATCGGGTGCGTGTTCGTCGTCGCGGGGCGCGCCAAGACCGACTGGACCATCGGCGGCACCCTCACGGCGGTCGAGGGTGGCTACAAGGTCAACCTGTCCTTCATCGACGTCGACGAGGCCCGCCTCGTCCTCGAGTTCGATGTCGTGCTCGACGGCAGCAACGACGAGGAGTTCCAGGAGGGCGTGCTGCGCATCATGGGCGCGCTCGTCAACGACCAGGTCCAGCAGCTCGATCTGCGGGGCGATCCGGCGCAGGCGCGGGCCGCGGAGCAGCAGGCCCAGGAGCGCGATCGTCGGCAGCGCGAGTTCGCGGCCGAGAGCATCTACGAGGATCCCGACGAGCTCGAGCGCGGAGAGATGGGCCTGGATGCCTACGTTGGCGACGACACGTCCACCGGTAAGCGCGGCAAGGTCACCAACCAGGACCTGGACGCGATGGAGGACGCGGGCGGCCTCACCCCGTGGGAGCGCGCCGGCCTCACCCGTGGCCAGTACCGCCTGTACCGCAACAGCGGCGCCAAGCTGCGCGACTTCAAGGACCGGCTCAAGGGGCGCAAGGGCCAGATCCTGATCCGCGTCGCGGGCAACATCCTCAACGGCCCGTTCGTCCAAGAGCACGACAGCTTCATCGCGTTGTCGCAGGGCGTGGACCCGTCCAACTTCACCGCGGACGACATCGAGGGCGAGGTGATCGCGCTTCGCCAGAATGTGGCGCTGGGCGCGGGCGGGCAGCTCGAGCTCGGCGTGGGCGCCACCCCGTGGTTCGAGATCGACGCCTTCTTCGGCATCCGCGGCTTCCCGTACGCCAGCCGGTTCTACGTCCAGGTCCCCAACCGGGACCAGGAGACACCCGACGTCGAGCGCACCCGCTCCGTCACCTGGAACGCCGGCCTGCGGCTGGGCTTCGCGCCCGGCCCGGCGTGGAAGGCCCGTCCCACGATCCACCTGGGTGCGTCGTACTGGTCGGGCACCAAGCTGGCGCGGGTCGTCGAGGGGGTGCCGGAGTTCTACACGGCGCTCCAGACCAAGGCGAACAACATGGTCCTGGTCGACATCAACCCGGGATTCGAGGTCGATCTCGGCCGCATCGTGCAGATCTACGGACGGGTCGACATCGCGATCCCGGTGATGGGCCGAACCTCCCAGGCGTTCGACGTCGGCAACGTGGACGCGGTGGACCCCAAGCCGCAGCGCGGGAGCACGCTGGGGGTGAGCATGGGTGGAACCCTAGGGCTCACCTTCCGCATCCGCCCCGGCGGGTGATTGCGGGTGCCGTCGGCCGATCCGGGCCCGGGGCTTCGTTGCGTCTCGGTCGCGTGCATAGGCACGCTCCCTCGGCGCGCCTCGCCCCGAACCCGGCTTGGCTCGACGGCCCTCCGCAATCACAGCGTCCCGCTCGCCCGCAGTTGCGCGGCCTTCGGGCGCTTGGCTCGCCCTGATGGGCTCGCCCTGGTTGGCTCGCCCGCCTTCGGCGGTTGGCTCGCCCTGGTCCGCTCGCCCTGATGGGCTCGACCCAGTGGGCTCGCCCGCCTTCGGCGGTTGGCTCGCCCTGGTCCGCTCGCGCCGGTTGGCTCGCGCCGGTTGGCTCGCCCTGGTCCGCTCGCCCGCAGTTGCGCGGCCTTCGGGCGCTTGGCTCGCCCTGATGGGCTCGCCCTGGTTGGCTCGCCCGCCTTCGGGCGCTTGGCTCGCCCCGTTCCGCTCGCCCGCCTTTGGCGGTTGGCTCGCCTGGATTGCCTTGCTGGCCGACTTCAGCTGGGGGGGAGCAGGTGGGGATCGAGGTCCATGCCGGGCGGGGGAGGCGGGGCGGTCTGCTCGAGGAGGGTGAGGACGGCGTTCATGTCGTCGATGAGGCGGCGGCCGGGGTCGGATGGGTCGGCGTTGTCGAGGACGGCGTCCATCGCGCGGCGGTTGGCGACCAGGACCTCGTGACGGCGCCGGGGGAAGCGCTCGGTGTGGGTGCACGGGTGGTCGAGGTCGGCGAGGCGCTTGTGCATCATGGAGACCGGCACGAAGGCGTGGACCGCCAGCAGCACGCCCCAGAGTGGGCGTAGGTCGGGGCGGACCGGGGACTCCGTCCAGCAGGTGTGGGCGTTGTGGACGACCGGGTCCACCCAGCTGAGCAGGTTGACCTTGGTGTGCTGGGTCTCGTGGATGATCGCCTCGGCGATCGTCATCGGGTCCTCGCACAGCGTGAGGTAGGCGACGCCTGGAGCTTCCCGATAGCTGGCGGACAAGTGACGCTCTGGGAGGTAGCCGACCGGGACCAGGCGCCGCATCGAGGCCTTGAGCTCGTCGTACCAGCCGGGCAGCGTGTCGCGGACCATCCCGAGCGCCTCCCCGAACCGGTCGAGCCAGACCTCCAGCGGCTTGTCGCCCAGGCTGATCGCGTTGCCGTCCTTGTCGGGGTGCTCCTCGTACATGGACAGCGGATTGGAGTCGACCAACGCCATCTCCAGGCGGGGGAGGTCGGCGGCGAGGGGGTGGAACGGGCGGTCGAGCGTCAGGCCGTCCACCGGGCTGGGCAGGGAGGCGCCCCGGGGCATCCGGACCTTGGTCTCGTCCGCGAGGTTGAACTCGATGCCGAGGTCGTCGAGCAGCATCCCGCGGGCGGGGGGATCGAAGCGCATTCGGCGGTGGCCCCAGGCGTCGGGGACGTCCTGCAGGGGCAGGTCCCACACCAGGCTGTCGGGGACGGTCCCGCGGGGCGACAGCTGGGCGATGCCGGCCATCAACGCGGGGATCGCCTGGGTGAACAACGGCTCGGCCGGGTACTCCTCCAGCCCGAGCTCCGAGACCAGCAGCGGCGTGAGCACGTCGGGGTGACCGATCGCCTCCAGCAGGACCGCCTTGTGGGCAGACCCAAGGCCCGTGACCATCCGTCGGGTGTCGAGAAGCAGCCGGCGGACGGTGCGATCCATCCCGGAGGTCGGGTGCCGCAGCAGGCGGCGCAGCGCGATCCCGCGGACCTTCTGATGCAGCGCGCGGACGGTGCGATCGCCGGGCTTGGGCAGGACCAGGAAGGCTTCGGGGACGTCCGTGACAGCCGACATCGTGGTTCCTGTGGTAGGGTTCCGTGTTGTCCCGCCCCGAGGCACGATGGCTGAGCCCTCGCGAGTTCCGATGTCGGGCGGCGCGTTGGACCGTTCGGTGGAGGAACGGCCCTCTGGCGAGGCCGACGAGCCGTCGGGGGAGTCCTCGCACCGTACCAAGGGCCTGCTCCGCCTGACAATGGCGTGCAACGAGCGGTGCCCGTTCTGCAACGTACCGATGGAGGACTACGCCCGTCCCACCCCGTCTCCGGACCAGACGCGGGCGGAGCTTCAGGCCTTCCTGGACGCCGGGGCGGAGACGCTGACCGTCTCGGGCGGGGAGCCCACCCTCCTGCGCAAGCGGCTGCTCCAGACGATCCGCGATGCCCGGGCCGGGGGCATCCGCTGGGTGGAACTGCAGACGAACGCGGTGTTGATCGACGAGGGGTACGCCGACGCCCTGGCCCAGGCGGGGCTCACGAGTGCGTTCGTCAGCCTGTTGAGCCACGTGCCGGAGCACCACGACGCCTTGGCGGGGCTGGAGGGTGCGTTTCCGCGGTGTGTGGCGGGGATCCGGGCGCTGATCGCCCACGGGATCCGGGTGACGCTCAACCCGGTGACCGCGCGGCAGACCCAGGCGATCCTCCCCGACTACGTCGACTTCGTCGCCGAGCAGCTCCCGGGCGTGACGTTCCTCAGCCTGTCCGCGGTCCAGCCCCACGGCCGGGCGCGAGAAGGGCTGGTGGCGCTGTTGCCGGACTACGACGTCCTGGCCGACAGCATCCGGGAGGCGCGGCGTCGTGCGGCGGCCCACGGGATCGACGTCGTCAACCCGTACTGTGGCCTGCCGCTGTGCGTCGGGTGGGCGGACGACCTGTCCCGCAGTGTCGAGGCGTTCGAGTCGGTCCGGGGGGGCTGGCGGGACACGCCGGGCATCGAGAACCACGGCGACAAGGCGCATGGCCCGCCCTGCGCAGCGTGTGCGGTGCGGACCCGCTGTGGGGGTGCGTGGCATGCCTACTGGCGCGTGCGGGACGGTCGGGGACTGGCCGCGCCGGTCACGGTGCGGCGCCCCTGGACGGCGGGGGCGGACGACGCGGCGATCCAGGCGATCGTGCGGGGTCGCCCCACGGCCGAGGTCCTGGCGGGCCTGGACGGGTCGGACGCGCCCACGCGGTGGCTTCACACCGACGCGATTGTCCCCGAGGACGTCCCAGGCCTCGTCGACTCCGCGGTGACCGACGTGGCGGTCGAGGTCGGGACCGTCGACCCCACCGCCCTCGCCCCCCTGTGGCGCGCGGCCTCCGTGCTGGCGGCAGACGGTCGGCGCCGGGACCCCCAGCACCGCATCCGGGTGTGGGTCGGGCTGCGCCCTTCGGCGGCCACCCGTCCCGACGCCGTGGCGCGCACCGTGGGGCGCGCGGCGGCCAGCGGGGTACACGCCATCCGCATCCTCCACCCCGACCCGTTGTGGCGGCGGCTGGCGGAGGCCCTCGTGCGGGCGCGTCCCGGCCTCGACGTCTCGGTCGAGATCCCGGACGGACCGCAGGCCGGCCCCTGATCGCCCCCATGGATCGCCCCGTTGGAGCCCTGATGAACGCCGAACAAGGCCTCGCGCTGCACCGAGGGGTCCCCACCCCCGATCGACCCGAGGTGCGGGTGGTCGTGCAGGGTCGGGCGCGCTTCGCGGAGGGACACCTCGACACGGCGCTCCCCGAGGCGCCCGAGCCCCCGTCCCTCGACGCGGTGCGGGGGGTGCTCTCCCGGATCGAGGGCCCGTCGGTGGACGGCGTGTGGCTGGTGGGCGGCGAGCCCACGCTGCGGTCGGACCTGCCGCGCCTGGTCGAGGCCCTCGCGACGGTCGACGCCCCGGTCCGTGGGCTGGTGACCGATGGGCTGGCGCTCGCGCAGGATCGGGTGTGCCGGATCCTGGCAGATCTGGGGGTGACGGCGGTTCGTCTGCACCTCGCGAGCGTGCGGCCGGACGCCCACGACTGGTGGCTGGGCGGCAAGGGCGCGCTCAAGCGGGTGCTCAAGGCGGCGCGGTCGGTGCGTGCGGCGGGCCTGTCGCTGGAGCTGGATGTCCCGGTCACCCGTCCCACGGTTCCGCAGGTGCGCGATGTCGTCGAGCTGGGCGCGCGCCTCGGCGCGTCCAGGATGTGGCTGCGACGGATCACCGGACGGGGGGCGGTCCAGGGCCACGATGTCACCGTGCTCGCCCGCCTCGGCCTGCTCCAGGGCGATGTGGAAGCTGCGGTCCAGCTCGGCGCGCGCGAGGGCGTCAAGCTGGTGGTGGAAGGGTTCCCCCGG
>JAUHWK010000409.1 GCA_030424555.1 bacterium
CCTCGTAGGTGAACTCGGTGGTCGACGCGGGGGTGGTGTTGGCGACGGCGCGCACGAGGGTGTCTTCCTCCCAGGTGAGCTCGAGACTGCTGCTGGGCTCCTCGGCGTCGCCCGGGGCGAAGCTCTCGGACCCGGTCATCAAGCAGGGGTTGTCCTCGTCGTAGGTCCAGACCTACCGCACCTCGATCGTGCCGTTCTCGCCGTCGTCGAGGGTGGACTCCACCGCGCGGCCCTCCTCGTCGTAGGTCCACAGGGTGAGCGCCCAGTCCTCGCGGAGCCGGTCCCAGCGGCGCTACGAGAGCAGCTGTCCCTCGTCGTTGAACTCGGAGATGTCGTCGTTGGCGCGGCCGTTGGGCTCGGGGACGGGCTGGAACCGTGTGCAGCCCGCGTAGGCCAGGTCGCCGAGGCTCGGCGCGTAGTACGCCAGCATCGGGTTGACCGGCTGCTGGGCGCAGGGGACGTCCCCGGGCGCGCAGGCCGTGGCGAGCGGCAGGGCGAGCAAGGCGAGGGGGATCCGGGTCATCGGGCGCTCCGAGGACAGGGGGCGTCGCCAGGGTACGCGATGCGTCCCCAGCGTAGGGGACAGAATCGGTGCCAACGTCCGCTGCCCGCAAGCACGAACGCCTGAGGACCCTCGCGGGTCCCCAGGCGTGAGAGGGGTGGAAGAAGGCCCGGTCGGGGCGCGGCCCTACTGCTGGGTCGCGACCGGCTTGTCGCCGACCCAGCGGCCCATGCGGCTGTACGGCACGTCGCCGGCCTCCTCGGGGGAGACGGAGTCCTTGTCGTTCTTCGTGTTCTTGGTCAGCGTGAGGAAGAACACGGTGGACGACCCCTGGGCGGCGATGATCGCCGACCACGCCAGGAAGATGGACCACATCCGGAACCAGCGCTCACCGTACTTGGCGAGGATCTGCTCCTTGTTGGCCATCCAGTTGTCGTACCAGGCCTTGATCGTCAGGCTGTAGTGCACGCCGCAGTTCTCGACGCGGTGGACCTCGAACCCGGCCCGCTCACACTGGTTGACGACGAAGCCCAGGGGGCAGGACGCGTCGGCGGCGGGGAAGATGTACTTGCCCATGAACAGGCCCCACACGAGGTCCTCGTACTGCCAGGGACGCCGGAGCCCGGCGATCTGCAGGTAGAAGATCCCGTCGTCCTCCAGCATCGAGCGCATCTGGAGCAGGAACGGCTGGAAGTTCTTGATGCCGACGTGCTCCGCCATCTCCAGGCAGGTGATCTTGTCGTACTTGGCGTGGGGGATCTTGCGGTAGTCCTCGACGAGGAAGTTGACCTGGTCCTCGACGCCGGCCTTCTTCACGGTCCGCTTGCCCCACTCGACCTGCTCCTTGGCCAGGGTGACGCCGGTGGAGATCGAGCCGTACTCCTTGGCCGCGTGCGCCACGAGCGTGCCCCAGCCGCAGCCGAGGTCGAGGTGGCGGTCGCCGGGCTTCATCTGGACGTACTGGCAGACGGTGTCGAGCTTGCGGCGCTGCGCCTCCTCCAGGGAGTCCTCACGGGAGCGGTACACGCCCGAGGTGTAGATCATCGTCTCGCCGAGGAACCAGTTGTAGAAGTCGTTGCCGCGGTTGTAGACGTGCGCGATCTCGCCATGGTCCTCGGCGACGCTGTGGCCGACGTTCTGGCGCAGGAAGTCCTTGATGTAGAACTGGATGTCGCCCTGCGTGAACTGCATGCTGAACAGCTGGTTGCGCTTGAGCAGGGTCTCGTAGACGTCGCCGGTGAACTCGGCCTCGCCGGCCATGTACGACTCGTACAGGACCTCCATCGGGATCTTCTTGCCGGCCCACTTCTTGGCGGTCTTGCGGTTCTTGAAGGTGATGTACGGCGACCAGTTCGCGGGTCCGGCGTCGTGCTGACGGGACTTGCGGATGAGCATCCACAGCGGCACGCCGATCGCGAGCAGCGGGGTCGCGAGGAAGCCGCCGACGAGCGTGCCGAGACCGCCGCGCACGATCAGCGTGAGCAGGATCGCGGGGACGGACATGCCCAGCAGGAGCGTCGCCTTGGACTGCTCCAGCAACCAGAAGATGAACGACAGTCCATGGCCCCGTCCCTCCTCTTCGTGGGTGGAGGCGAATCGTGGGGTGTTTCGAGCGTTCATCGGGTCCTCGCGGTGGGGGGCTTCGGGCGGCCGCGAGACTATCGAAGATGCAGGTAGAACGGCGATTTTTGTCACATTCGACACAGTCGTCAATCGGACGACCGGTCGGTATCTTGTCGCCATCCGTGCAGGTCGTGGCGCCAAACAGGGGAATGGCGACAGTCGGAACACGGGCGTGTCACCGCGCACGCGCCGAGCGCGCGGCCGGGGGTGTCACGGCCCGGGACGACCGGGTGGGGCGCCGTGCCGTCGGAGCAGGACTCAGGCGTCGGAGCTCGGGGTGCGGTGCGACCCGTCACAGCGGGGCATGCGCTTGGACCGTCCGCAGACGCAGTCGGTCAGGCCCTTGCCGGCGAGGATGCGCGCGAGGCACGCGTCGAGGCGGGCTTCGCGGGTGGCGGGCCGCTTGGCCGAGGCGAGGTGGTGGTTGTACTGCCGCTGCCGCCCCGGGGTGAGCGCCTCGAAGGCGTCGCGGAAGACGTCGTCGGCGTCCAGCCGCTGCTGGAGCGTGTCGACGGGGTCGAGGGTGTCGGGGAGCGGGGGAAGGCGCTGGCCGCTGCGGGCGACCTCGACGGCCTGGGCGATCAAGCCGCGCACGTAGGCGGCCTCGGCCTGCACGTCGTGGGCCGTGGTGAAGGGGAGGTAGCGGGAGGCGCGGGTCTGTCCTGGCTGGACCAGGAGGCCTCGGGGGTCGTCGAGGAATACCCCTTGGAAGAAGCTGACCTGCCCACAGTGCTTGAACGTGCCGACGATCGCGACGTTGCGGTCGCCGTCCATGTAGCAGGGCTGGCTCCACTTCACGGTCTCGACGAGGCCGGCGTCGACAAGCAGGGCGCGCAGGGCGTGGACGACCTCGGGCCACGCCTCGTGCTGGGCGTACCAGGCGTCGGCCGTGCCCTGGAACATCAGGGTCCCTCGACCGGCGCCGTGGATCCACGCGCTTGGTACACGCGCCCGGGCGAGACCAGCGACACGCTGTGGTTGCCCACGGTCCCGAACATCACGGCCTCGACCACCGGCGCGTACACGGGGGCGTCGGCATGCCAGCGGACCACGAAGTTGGCCCCGATCCCTCCGCGGACGTCGTCTCGGGCGACGGCGAACGCGGTGGAGGCCATGGGGGCCAGGGTGACAGGCTCGGAGACGTGGTCGGTGACCAGGCGGCCGTCGTTGTCGAAGTACTGGACGTCCTGGATCGTGAGCGGCTGGGTGGGGTCGGTGTTGCGGATGCTGAGCGTGACCGACAGCAGGAAGCGCTGCTCGGGGGCCGGGTAGGGCAGGTGGGAGTAGGCGGGGACGTACACGGTCTGGCCGTCGGCGATCTCGATCCCGGCCGCGGTGGGGGCCACCGGGTCGTCTCCTGGTGTGGGATCGGAGGGCGCACCGCACCCGGCCCAGACCACGGCCATCGTCCACCAACCCGCGCGCATCCGCCCTCCTGCGGACGAGGCGTATCCAGGTGAGCGTGCGACGCCGTCCCCAGCGTCGCTCAGATGTCTCGGAATGTCACGCGCTGCCGTGGACGGTCGGGAGGCGTCGTGGAGGGGGGCGTGGAGGTGCCCATGCGGGCTCACCGTGTGCTGACGATGGGTGGTGTTCGAGGCGGTGCCGACGGGGGGGCACTGGGTCGATCTCTTCGGAACGTTGCGGGTCCGGACGAGGGCGATGGGTTGATCGGCGCCGCCGCGGTGGGCGTGGACGGCCGGAACCTGGCTCGGGAGCTGTGATGCGGCGGATGATGTGGCTGATGCTCCTGGGTGGATGCATCGACGGCGGCGTGGACAAGGACGACACCGGGACGGACCAGGACACCGACGCGTTGGTGGACTCTGGGGACTCTGGGGACACGTCGGACTCCGGCGA
>JAUHWK010000410.1 GCA_030424555.1 bacterium
GTCAGGGCGTCCGACGGCCACACCGACCGCTCGACCACCACCCGCCAGCTACCCCAGCGAAGCTCCAACACCGGCGCGGGGTCTCCCGACACGGCACCACCTCGTTGATGCCGCAACGATACCGCCTGGTCGTTGCGGCGTCAACCAGTGGGCGCGACCGCGTCGAGGTTGGCGTGCATCCGACGCAGCGCGTCCACCACCTGCGCCCGCGTCTCCTCGTCGATCCCGTCCATCAGCTCGGCCCGCAGCGCCTGCACCTCAGGCCACAGCCGCGCATGCAGGGCCCGCCCTGCGTCGGTCAGCCAGACCTGCTTGCTGCGCGCATCCGACGGATCGGGACGGCGCGCCACCAGGCCCCGCTGCTCGAGCGCCGTCACGATCCGGGTAGCACCCGCCTTGTCGCGGAAGGTGGCGTCGGCGAGCTGGCCAGGCGTTCGACCGTCCGCCTCCATCAACCGTGCGAGCACGACCCACTGCTCCGGCGTGCCGTCCCACCCGATCTCCCGAAACCGGGCCACCGTGCGCGTCCGCATCGCCGTGTGGACCCGCTGGATCCAGTACGGCGGCACGTCATCGATCCCATGCATGCCCGGCCCTCCCGAGGTGGGGGTCCTAGCGCGGGAGCTCGGGGTCAGTCCGTGTCCGGGCACTGCCAGATCCCGTGAAGGCAGACGACGGAGGCGCCACGGGGCGTCGCCGACCGACGACCACGACCCAATCGCGCTCAACCCCGAAGAGAGCCGAACACGCGAGCCGACGAGGCCCAAGACACCTCAGCAAGGAATCCGCCCTCGGCGTCGCAGTGCCACGCCGAGCCCCCGGCTTCCACCCCTCCGCCAACGGACCGCCGAAGGGTGAGGCCACAAGCACCGAGCATCCCGACCTACACCCCTACGCGAGCAGACCGCGAAAGGGTGAGACCAGGAGCGGCAAGCATGGCGACCTACACCCCTACGCGAGCAGACCGCGGAGGGCCGACGACGGAGGGACCGAGAGGCGCGCCGGATGCGGACGCCATGGCAAGGAAGGCCGACGACGGCGTAGCGGAGCTACGTCGAGGAGGTCTGACGCCGCGATGGCGTTCGCAGACCAGCGCCTCGAAGCGTCCCGCAGGAGGAGGACCGGAGCCCCCTACAGCTTGAAGGGGAAGTTGACCGGCCCGCCGCGCGCGGCCTGCGGGAACGTCATGTTGCTGAAGGCGCCATCGAGGCAGCGCTCCAGGCGGGAGCCGCGCAGCTCGGGGTTCTGGATGCGCAGGTTGGACGCGGAGCCGGACGCCGAGAGGTTGAAGGTGGTCCGGACCTCGATCGGCTTGGCGATCTCGTTGGACTTGAGGCTCTCGAAGAAGCACCGCTTCACGCCGACGTTGGTCGTCACGATGGTCTGGATCACGGACGGCGGGACCGTCGCCATCAGGCCGTCGGACTTGTCGGGCTCCGGCGCCGCCTGGCCCCCGCTGGAGCGGGTGGTGGTCGTGGTGCGACGCGGGGGCAGCGGCTCGGGCTCGGGCTCGGGCTCGGGCTCGATCACGTCCCGCTCCGTGGGGGGCGGACGACGGGTGACGGGCTCCGGCTCGGGCTCGGGCTCGGGCGTGCGGGTGGTGGTCCGCGTGGGCTCCGGCGCAGGCGAGGCCGTGCGGGCCGGACGGGGCGCAGGCTCCGGCTCGGGCTCGCGGGCGGCGGTGCGGCTTCCGCTGCCGCTGGACGACGAAGCCGCGGAGGTCGTGCTCCGGGTGCTCGGCGACGGGGCGGCCGGCGCAGGCTTGGACGGCGTGGCCTCGGCCTCGTCCGACCCCTCGGCGGTGGCGGCGCCCTCGGCGGGCGCCTCGGCCGGTGCGGTCGCGGCCACGACAGGCTCAGGCGAGGGCGTGCCCGCAGGACGGGCCATGTTGGACGCGGCCTGCGGGAGCACCGCGGCGACGGCGGCACCGAAGATGAGGCCCCCGACGAGCGCGATGGGGCCCCGCGCGTCCTGGCGGCCGAAGTTGCTGACCGCCAGGGCGATCATCGCCGTGGTCGCGCCGCCAGCCCCGAGGAACAGGCCGACGCGGGACACCATCTCGTCGAGGGGCAGGGCGAGCAGGAACACGCCGACGAGCGCCAGCGCGGCGCCCGCAAACGCAAACCCGAGGCCGCCCGGCGCGGACGACGCGGCGGCAGGGGCCGCAGCAGGTCGAGCCGGCGCCACAGGCGCGGGAGCCGGCGCCACAGGCGCAGGCGCAGGCGCAGGCGCCACCGCGGGGGCAGGGGCAGGGGCGCGGGGCGCGGACACCGGGACGGCCGGACCCGGAGCCGACGACCGACCCGGGTTGTAGGCCACACCGGGCACCGGGCGCCGCTGGACCGTGGTGGCCTCGCTGTCGCCCTCCTCCGAGCCCATGTCCAGGTCGTCATCGAGGTCCGACGGCATCGCCGTGGCCGCCGTCTGGCGCGGCTTGCGGACAACGGGCATGGTCTTGTCGGCGTCGTCCTCCTCGACCGGCGACACGATGCCCTGATCGGCCACTCCGGAGGTGACGGGCACCGCCGGCACGACCACCCGCTCGTCGGGATCGGCACCCGGCTGGGGCTTGGGGATCAGCAGGCGCGAGCCACAGCTACGACACGTCGCCTTGTTGATCGGCTTGGTGAGCTTCTCGTTCGGGACCTTGTAGGTCGACGAGCACTGGTCGCAGACGACGCGCATGGGGACTCCCCGGAGGTCCGGAGGTTCACCATCCGCCATGCGGACGTCCCCCGGTGCTGGGTCGTGCGTTCCTACGCGGCCCGTGGGTCCCACGTCAAGCAAGGACCCCGCCAAGAAACCGGGCTTGCCGATGCCTTGACCACAGGCCGTGGATCCACCGACTCATCCGAGGAAGCGATCGATCTCTCGGCGGAAGGCGAGATGGCCGACGAGGTCCCCCAGGTAGTCCAGTTCGTCCGTCTGCCACACGAGGACCGGCGACGCCGTCCACCCGTCCATCCACCCGTCGTACAGGTCGTTGAGCTTGCGCAGGTAGGAGGTCGGGATGTCCTGCTCTGACGGGCGTCCACGCTGGGTGATCCGCTTGCGGATCGTGCGCACGGGACAGCGCAGGTAGATCATCAGGTCGGGCGGACGTAGCCGGGTCTGCATGGCCCGGTACAGCTCCATGTAGGTGTCGTGGTCCCGCTTGGACATGCGGCGGCTGCGGTGCAGGTAGGTCGCGAAGATCTCGGCGTCCTCGTAGATCGTGCGGTCCTGCACCAGGGTGCCGGGCAGGCCCTCCAGCTCACAGTGCAGACGGTACTTGTGGGCGAGGAACCAGATCTGGCTGTGGAACGACCACGCCTTCATGTCGACGTAGAAGTCGTCCAGGTAGGGGTTGTCGGCGTACGGTTCGTACACTGGCTGAAAGCCGTACTCCGTGGCCAGATACCGCACGAGGCTGGTCTTGCCCGCGCCGATGTTTCCCGCCACCGCGATGAACCGATCCGCCACGTGCCCTCCCGCGGTGCCCGGGAACGCTACCACCCGACCCCGCACCGAGCGACCCGGGACAGGCCCGAGATCGCCGGAGCGACCCATTCCTGTCCGGGTCACCTGGCCGTGACGCGTGGGACCCGCCGACGACGCCCCGCCGCACCCGTCAGGGCGCGGACCAGGTCGCCGTGTTGCCGTACGCGTCCGTGACGGTGGCGCCGAGCACCGTCTCCCCGTCGGGGAAGGGGAGCTGGGTCCAGCCTCCGCGGGTGGCATCCCGCGCCCCGAGGGCGTCGACCACCGTGGGGGCGTCGACCGTCTCGGCGTCGAGGTCGGTGGGGGTCCCCGTGCGGTCGACCGTCCAGGTGACGGTCAGCGGCTCCGCCATGGGGTTGCGGCCCCGGCTGAACCCGCGGATGTCCACCAAGCGGTATCCCTCGGACGGTCCCTGGATCCACAGGTTGAGGGCCGTGCCGGTGGACTCGACCGTCACGTCGGCGGGCAGCACCTCGAACGGGTCGGTGGCAAAGGTGTAGGG
>JAUHWK010000018.1 GCA_030424555.1 bacterium
CAGGTCGGCGACCTCGTGGGGGAGGCGCTCGAGCAGCGCGTTGACCTCGCCGAAGCGCGGGTCGCCCGCGACCGTGCGGTCGAGCGCGACCTCGTGCAGCACGTCCCCGCCCGAGCGCACGACCAGGCGCTCGAGGCGCACGTCGCCGTCCGCGGGAGCGTAGAGGAACGCCGCGCACTCGACCGTGCCGAGTACGCGCACGGCCTCCGGGGTGAAGGGGATCACGACGAGCGGCGCGGCCTGCGGCGCGGGCGCGCCGAGCTGGCCGTGGACCAGCGCTGCGGCGCCGACGGCCGATGCCACCGGCCACCACGAGGGCGCGGCCGAGTCCCGTGTGCTGGCGGAGGGTCTCGGCGATCCCCCGTCCCGCGAGCCACCACACCCACGGGAACAGCACGAGGTACAGCCGAAGCCGGACGTGGTCGGTGAGCAGCAGCAGGGCGAATGCCAGGCCGAGCATCCACCAGGCGAAGCGGTCGTCGTCGTCGAGGCCGGGTCCGGCGCGCACGGCGCGGACCCCGTGGATCGCCATCGCGAGGACCCCCGGCAGGGCCGCAGGGAACCAGAACGCGATGCCCTGTCCCCATCGCACCGGGTCGACCAGCCGGGCCAGGATCGGCCAGGGATCGAGGTGGCGAAGGCCGGGGGCCTCCGGGTTGAGGTTGTTGGACCCCAGCATGTGGTTCGTGTTCCACTCGACCGTGTGCCAGTACGCCTCGGAGGTGGCGTACATCCCGAACGCGGCCACCAACGCGGCGCACAGGACGACCCACCCGAGCGCGCCTCGGGTTCGCTGCGGCGAGGGACCCAGGCGGCGCCAACCAGCGATCGCGGCGAGCACGGCGAAGCCGGCGAGAAACGCCCCGGACTGCTTGGTGAGGATCGCGAGCGTGGCGAGCAGCGGCAGGGCGAACCACGCCCGGGGTCGACGCAGGGCGACGACGGCGGCGACGAACATCCAGCACGCCACCGTGGTGAGCGGGACCTCCAGCAGGCCCGATCGGGCGGAGAACCGAAGCCAGTAGTCGGCCACCATCGCCACGGACAGGGCGACGGCCGCCCCGTCCCGTCGCTGCCGGAGGGCGAGCGCCAGGAGCGGCAGCCACCCCAGCGCGAACACGATCGCGCTGTACAGGCGCAGGTTGGACAGCGTCGCCCCCGCGACCCGGAGGAACCCGGCGAGGGGCAGGACGTGGGCTGGGCTCTGGATGCGCCAGAACTGGTACTCGTCGCCGGGGACGCGGATCCACTCGCCGAACAAGGCCCACCGTCGGGCCTCGTGGGCCTTGAAGGTCCCCTCGACCCACAAGTCGGTCGCGGCCAGGTCGTTGGGGACCTCCAGCGGCGGGTCGAGGCGCCAGCCGAGCGCCTGAACGACCACGAAGGCTGCGCCGACGAGGAGCACCCAGCGAAGGGTCTCGCCCCATGGGCGCGGCGCGGTACCGGTCATGGGGTGTCCGGCTCGATCGCTCGCCACACCCAGACCATCTCCACCCCGTGGATGCGCACGACATGGTCGGGCTCGCGCTCCAGGTAGGGCGCCAGCTGGTCGTGGTGCATGTCGCGCTGGATCTGGTTGACGTAGCCGACCATCCAATCCTCCTGTCCGCGCCAGCGCATGCCGTGGACGCGGGTGCAGGTGTAGGGCCGGGTGCACTGGTGGTAGTAGACCTGGACGTCGTCGCGGCACCCGCCCTGGGTGTCGATCCAGCGCGCCGCCTCCGACAGGCCCTCGCCCCACCCGAGCAACAGCCAGTCCCGGGCGACCGGGGTCCCGCCGAGCAGGGGGTTGTACCAGGTGATCTCGTAGGGATTGGCCAGGGCGGCCGGCACCCCGGCGGTGAGTGCGCCCACGACGCCCGCAGCAGCCCACGCGCCCCGCTCACGGCCTGCGAACCAGCGCGCGGCCACGAGCTCGACGACGCCGACCAGGCCGATCGCCGCGAGCACATCGAGCAGGGGCATCGCTGCGAGCGCGTACCGGTCGAACTTCTTGCCCTGCATGCTCAGGAGGAGGACGAACAGGAGGACGGACCCGGTCAGCAGCCAGGCGAGCGGATCCCGGCGCAGCAAGGAGCGCCCCGCCAACAGCACGCCGAGGCTGGTGAGGACCGTGGCCCGGAACGCGAGGGCGACAGGGTAGAACGCGGGGCCGGGGTCGGGGACGATCCGGCCGGCGAAGAAGTTGCCGCGCTCGTGGGCGGCCCCGCTGAGCGAGAGGGCTTCCTGCATGCCGTGGACGACGGTCATCGGGTCGTACCACATCACGGGCCAGACCAAGACGGTGGTCGCGAGCCCGACGCCGGCCACGATCCCTGCGCTGACGGCGATCTCCCGCCATGCCTCCGCGCGGGTCCGGGAGCCGGTCCACGCGCTGTGGGCGACGACGACAACCCCTGCGACACCGATCACCAGAAACCCGACGACCCCCGACATCTTGGACAGGGTGCTGAGGGCGGCGGCGGCGGCGGCGGCGGCCAGGGCGAGGCGGCGATCCCGGCCCTCCCGCTGCAGCGCCCACGCGGCCAGCAGCACGGCGAGCAACAGAAACCCGGCGTTCAGGGCGTCGTTGTGCAGGATCCGGGAGTGGGCACTGAAGAAGGTGTCGCCGGCGAGCAGCAGGGCCGCAGCCAGGGCGGTCGGGACGCCGCGCAGCGACACGAGCAGCCCGGCGGCGAGTGCGATCGAGGCCGCCGTCGTCAGGGAGACGGCCAGGCGGGCCCACCACCGCAAGCGCTCACCGGCCTTGCCCGTCTTGGGCCAGCCGCGATCGCCAGAGACGACCGCATACCCGGCATGGCCCGCAACCCCAGCCCACATCGTGGTCACGCCCGGGTGGGGGGCTTGCCAGGTGTCCTGGAGGTCCCCCCGGGCCAGGGCGTTGCCGAACGCCTTGGAGCGTTGAAACCAGAACGCAGCCTCGTCCGCGGTGTTGAAGTCGTCGCCCGTGGCGAGCCGGGGCATCAGCGCGAGGCACAGCGCGGCCAACATCACCCACAGCGTCTGGCGCTTCACCACGGCCTCCCGCGCGGCCGAGCGACGGTCCGCAGATGGGGCAGGGCCCTAATGCGGCGGGTGGGGCAGCACCAAACGAGGTCCGGGGGCGACGGGATCAGTCCCGGTCCCGATCGTCGTCCTCGCTTCGCGGGCTGCTGCGGCTGTCGCGGTCCAGGGAGCTGGAGCGGCGGCTGCGTCGGTCGAGCCAGGCCTTTCCGGAGAAGCCCGCGGCCCGGGCGTCGAGCTCACTGCAGAACCACTGCTCGCCGCGGGTGGTGTCGATCTGGACCATGTCGTAGCCGCTGTCGCCGGGCAGGTAGTAGACCTTGCGGCCCTCGCGGTCGATGTTGCCTTTGACGATGGGGCTGCCCTCCGCCTTGGGGACGATGGTGATCGGGGGCAGCTCGGGAAGCGGGGGCGGGGTGGCGGAGCACCCGGGATCGTCGGCGTCGGCCAGGTGGTCGAAGTCGTTGTCGGATCCGTCGGTGCAGGCGGTCGTGCTGTCCTTGGACTCCGGATCGGGCCGACCCTGGAGCCAGCGGTCGGGGATGCGGTTCCAGATCTGGTCGTAGAAGGTGTGGAACTGGGCTGCGAGGGCAGGACTGTCGAACAGCAGGGTGTTCTCGTCGTTGCCGCCCTCGCCCGCGCTGGTCCAGTTCATCGAGCCGGCCACCACCCAGCGGCCGTCGACCGCGACGGACTTCATGTGCATCTTGCCGCCCCAGTGCTCGATCTTCACCGGGATGCCCGCCATGCGGATCAGCTCGTGCTTGGCGTACTCGTTCTTCGCGGCGGTCGCGTCCATGATCACCCGGACCGTGACCCCGCGTTGGTGGGCTGCGGCGAGATCGGCGGCGACGCCCTTGTGGGTGAGGAAGAAGATCGCGACGTCGATGCGCTCGGTGGCCTTCTGCAGCAGGGGTCGGACCAGGTTGGTCATCGGCTTGTCCTGAGGGCTGAAGCCGGCCGTGACCCGGGTGCCGTCGGACAGGGTGGTGGCCATCGGGCCCTGCTTCTTCTTCTCGTCGTGGAAGGCGCCTGCGAACATCTGCTCGAGCTCGCGGGTGTACCAGCCCGCGACGGTCTCATCGTGCAGCAGGACGACGAGGTTGGCGTTGTACCCGCCGGTGCCCGAGTCGCTGACGTTGGTCGATCCCATCCACACGTACCGTCCGTCCACGACGAACAGCTTGTCGTGCATGATGTCGCCCTCGAACGTGATGTCCTCGCGGGCGGCCATCGCGGCGATCGCACAGGTGCCGTTGCCGAGGTCGAGGCCGACGCACTGCTTGGGGCCGGCGAACGCATCCGACAGCGGCAGCCAGCACCGGTTGGACCCGGGGTCGTACGCCTTCTGCCGCTCGGCCTTGCGGCGATCGACCTGCAGATCGTCGGCGACGGTCTGCAGGGCTTGGACCATCGCCTCGGTGTCGCCGTAGTAGTTCTTGCCGTCGGTCGTGCGATCGATCGCGCCGCGGATGCGCACGCCCCGGGCCTTGGCGGCCTTGAGCGCCTCCAGGATCACCGGCTGACCCCGCATGCCGTAGATCGCGAAGTCGATGCGCTCGGTGGCGGCGTCGATCACCGCCTTGAGGCTGCGGCACAGGTCGACATCGCACGCCTCGGACGGCGCGGGACGGCCGGTGGGGTCGTTGAGGACCAGCCGGACCGGCGCCTCGGGCGTGGGCAGCGGAAACGGGGCAGCGTGGGCAGGCCGGACGAGGATGCAGGCCACGAGGATGCAGGCCAGGCGGACGAGCGGGAGCATGGGGAATCCTCGGCGGGGAAGGAGGAGCCTACCGCCGGACGGGGTGGGCGCCGTGTGAACGTCCGGTGCCCTTCCGAGCGTCCGCGGCACGCGCTACGGACGGCGGCGTGCCCTGGATCCCGGGAGATCACCATGGCCGCTCCTGTGCTTCCCTCCCTGCGTCGCGGCGTCCCGTCGGCGTCTGGACTTCCCGCTCGGGGCCTCGCCCTCGGTGCGCTGTCCGCCGGTCTGCTGCTCGCGACCGGGTGTTTTGGCGGGTCAACCTCGGACGGTGCGGACGGTGCCGACGAGGCGTACCCGGACATGGGGGCGGTGCCGAGCCGTCCCGACCCGTCCGAGACGCGGGATCGCCCACGTCCTTCGCTGGGTCGATCCGCCCTGCGGGGGGTCGTGATGGCGGAAGGCGAGCACCTGGTGCTGGCCACGTGCCGTGGGGAGCGGGTCCTGCTGTTCGATGGCGAGGACGCGCCGTACGTCTACGACGGGGAGCTGCCGGCGATGGCGGGGTTCGAGGTCGAGCGCGTGGCGGTCGATGCCTCGGAGATCCGGCTGGGTGTGGAGGGGGCGGCCCGCATCCAGGGCGTGATCGAGAAGGGGCCGTTCGAGCCCGGCGACTGCGACCTGCCATCGGCCGAGGTGGCGTTTCCGGAGCCCCCCGCACCCTCGATCACCCTGCTGGAGTCGCGCCGCAGGGCCAGCCGGTTCGGGATCCAGCTGCCGGCGACGTGGCCGGACGCCCCGCCGCTGTCGCAGAACGAGTTCGCGCTGTTGGAGGTGGCGGGCGCCACCCGCGCGTACTGCCGCGAGGCGCTGGGGGTTCACCGCACCTTCTGGGAGATCGAGACCGCCGACGGCGACTTCCTCGGGGCCTGGTTCATGCCGTGCGTGATCGCGGAGCGGATCGCCGCCCGGTCCGGAGAGGGATCGGAGCGCAGCTGGACCATCACCGGGGAAGACGGGACCGACACCGTCTACACGGGCCAGCGGCTGGCGCCGTCGACGGCGGTCCGGCTGCTCGGGGTGCGCGACGCGCTCGGGGGGATGAAGGTCCAGTGCGCCGGAGACGGCCGGTGCCCGGTGGGGCACACCTCGGACGATCCAGGGGCGGCGGCCAAGCAGGCGATGACCGTGAAGGGAGACGAGGAGTGAGTCGGCTCCCGGGTCGGTCGGCGTTCGCGATCGATCCGGGCCTCACCCTGCTGAACCACGGGAGCTTCGGCGCGCTGCCGCGGGAGGTCCTCGCGGCCCGGGTCCGGATGCTGCGGGCGTCGGAGGCCGATCCGGTGGGGTTCATGGCGAGGGCACCCGCGGCCCTGCGCGCAGTTGCCGACCGCGTCGGTCGGTTCGTCGGGGCGCGGGGCCGCGACCTCGTGTTCGTCGACAACGCCACCGCCGGGGTCCAGACCGTCCTGTCGAGCCTGGCCTGGCGTCGAGGCGATCGGATCGTCGAGACCAGCCTGGGCTACGCCGGGGTGCGGGCGGCCGTGGCGCACGTCGCGCGACGCCACGGGCTCGTCGTCGAGGCCGCGCCGGTGGCGTTTCCCTGTGCAGGGCCCGAGGCGGTGTTGGACGCGGTCGTGCCGCACCTGGCGGGCGCGCGGCTGCTGGTCGTGGACGCGGTGACGTCGGCGTCGGGCCTGGTGCTTCCGGTCCAGGCCTTGGTCGAGGCCGCCCACGCACGCGGGGTGGCGGTGCTGGTGGATGCCGCCCATGCCCCGGGCATGATCCCGGTGGACTGCCGGGCATGGGGCGCGGACTGGATCACGGGCAACCTGCACAAGTGGGCGTTCGCGCCGCGATCCTGTGCCTTCCTGTACGCCCACCCGTCCCGCCAGGCGGGCACGGTGCCGCTGGTCGCGTCGTGGGACGTCGACAAGGGGTGGCCGGTGGCCTTCGACTGGCCCGGGACGCGCGACGTCACCCCGTGGCTGGCGTCTCGGGTGGGGCTGGACTGGATCGATCGGCACGGTGCTGCCGCAATCCGCAACCGCAACGACGCCCTGAGCGCCTGGGCGGTCGAGCACCTCTCCGCACGGTGGGGCGTGCAGCCACCCGCCCCCGCGTCGATGCGTGCGGCCCTCGCCACCCTGCCTGTTCCCGGGGCGCTGGGGGCGCAGGCTGTGGGGCCCCTGCATGCCGCCCTGCGCGCAGAAGGCCTCGAGGTGTACACCGTCGCGATCGAGGGGCGGGCGTGGATTCGGGTGAGTGCGCAGCTGCACGTGGGAGAGGAGGACATCGTCCGCCTCGGAGACCTCACGGCGGCGTGGGTGGCGTCCCACGGCTGAACCGGGCGACCGCGGCCTCGGGGGGGAGGTCCCACACCCGGAAGACCAGCGGATCGGCGGTGGGCTGGGGGTGCTTGGGGTGGTTGTACGGGCGTAATGGGAGGCTCCACGACGCGACCAGGGTGGCGCCGCGGGTGTCCTCGGCGCAGGTCGGGGCGTCCGGACCATTGCAGGTTCGGCCCTCGACCATCCGGATGCAGGAGGCCCGTCGCACGAGGTCGGGGAAGGTCGCGTGCCCCCCGCGGATCAGGTCGTCGGGCAGGGAGAACCCGATCAGATCGGTGCGCTCCTCGGCCCGGGGCCACAGCAGCACCCCGGTGCCCAGGTTGATCGGGGCATCGGGGTCGGTGCCGGGCGGCAGGTTCACCGGGCGACCGGTCCAGCGGCGCGACCGGGTGAGGAGCATGCAGTGGCCATGTTCCTGGGCGACCTCGAGAAACATTCGGGCCTCGGCCTGCAGGGCCCGATCCACCGGTTGGGCGCGGCCGAGCGCATCGGGTGTCCCCGGCCACGGGATCGCGGTGATGGCGAACCACGGCACGGCGGGAATCAGCAGGGAGACGGCCACTCCGGTCTGCACCCGGGGCCCGAGTGGACGCAGCGCGCGCCAGCCCACGGCGCCGAGGACCGCCCAGATCGGGACCAGGGGTCCAAGGTACCGGATCATCTCGTACAGGCTGTCGTGGGAGGCCGCGATGAAGGTCCGAAACAGCCACAGCACAGACAGGGCGGCGCCGCCGGTCTTCAGGGGATGGCGCAGGCCGACCCCGAGGCCGACGAGGACGAGCAGGGCGGCGGCGGGGGGCAGCAGACCGGGCAGCAACCAGGGAAGCTGAATCCACGAGGCCTGCCATGGATCGAGCGCCTCGACCGCCCAGCTCAAGTGATCGGCTACCCCGAGGCGCTGCCCGAGGGGACGGGGCCAGGGATGGAGCGGGCCGTGGCCTTGGGGCGTCCAGCTCACGACGGCGCCGACGATCCAGGCGAGCGCGACCGTGCCCAGTCCAGCCCAGGCGGCCCGATTGCCGGTGCGCAGCCCGAGGGCCGTGCGATCCGCCCAGGCGGCGGCCGCCGTGACCGGGCGCGGGAACAGGTCGTGGAGCAGGCCGAGCGCGAGGGCCGCGGAGGCGACGGTGGCGATCTCCACCCGGACGGCGGCCATGCACGCCGTGAGGATCCCGAGCGTGAGCAGGCCGATCCCCCGGACGAGGCGGGTGCGCGCGGCGTCACGCCACAGGGCCCACGGGAGCAGCGCGGCGAGCAGCGCACACGCCAGCACCGGACCGGGTTGCTCGGAGTAGCGGTGGGACGCCGTGATCGGGTCCAAGGTCAGGACGACGCCGGCGACGGTCCCGACGAGGGGGGAGCGGGTGAGCCGGCCGGCCGCGACCGCGGCCCCGAGGATGGCGAGGTCGGTGAACAGGGTGTTGTGGGCCGCCACCGCCCGGAGATCGAGCCGGTCGGGCGTGAACAACCGGAGCAGCGCGTGCCAGGCGGGACCGGCGTGGGCGTCCACCCGGCCGAGGTTGCGGACGACGTCGAGGGTCGTGCCTTCTTGCAGCGCCGTGATCGACGCCGGCGACAGCGTGTCGGGATGGACGGTCCAACCCCACGCGGCCCCCAGCGCGACCACGCCGAGGACCGCGCCGGCGAGCAGGGGCCGATCGTCGGCACGGCCTCGCGCCCAGGCGGCGGCACACGCCCCCCACCCCACGGCGGCGAGGATCCACGCGACCTGCCATGCCTGCTCGCCGACGGGCGTCATCGATCGCCTCCCCCCGCCGGGTACCCCGCCGCGGCGCCACCGGGTGTCGTGATGGTGCGGGACGGGTTGCGGGGCCCGCAGACGACGGGCATACCGGGGACAGAGGCCCGGAGGTCATCATGTCGAGGTTCGTGGTTGGGATCGTGGCGGCGCTGGTGTTCGTGGCGGGTGCCTGGCTGTACCTCTCCGGTCCGTCGGGGGAGGCGCTGAGCCCCGAGGGTCCGGCCAAGCTGGTGGTCGCCGGTGGCGATCGCGTGGTGCTCGATCCGACCTCGTGGGACGACCCGGCGATGCTCGAGGCCTGCCATCCGGTGCTCAGCCGGCTGGAGGCGCTGATGGGTAAGGACGACTTCGAGGCGTACGGCGAGAAGCTGCGTCCCGATGAGCAAGGCCGCGGAGGGGTGGACCCCGTCGCGCTCAAGCGCCTGTGCGAGGCGTCGGTCGACGCGGACGATGCCACCCTCCAGGCACGGGCGCAGGCCTTGATGGCGGGCACCCCGCCAGCCAGCATCCAGTAGGTCCCGCAGCACGACGTCCCCCACATCGCGGCGGTCGCGGTCCGTCTGCAGTTGTCGGAGGGGGTGCTCGCCGCCCGGGGGACCCTGGCCGGTCCCCCCCGGGTGCGTAGGCTGTCCGGCGGAGGTCGGGCGCCCCGCCGTCGTGTCGGAAGGGGCCGTCTTCCTCAAGGAGGCCTGGAACCCATGACGCTCAACACCCTCAAGACGACCCTGCTCCTTGCGACCCTCGGCGGTGTGCTGGTGGCGGCCGGTGCCGCCCTGGGGGGCCAACAGGGCATGATCCTGGCGTTCGGATTCGCCGTCGTGCTCAACCTCGGCACCTGGTGGTTCAGCGATCGCATCGTGCTCGCCACCAGCGGGGCCGTGCCGGTCTCCGACCCGCGCCTTCGGTGGCTGGTGGACGATCTGGAGGAACTCAGCGCGAAGGCGGGGATCCCCACGCCGCGCCTGTACCTGGTCCCCAACGAGGCCAGCCCCAACGCGTTCGCCACCGGGCGCAGCCCGTCCAAGGGGGTCGTGGCCGTCACGGCCGGCCTGCTGCAGGCGCTCGACCGCCGGCAGGTCAAGGGGGTGCTGGCGCACGAGCTCGGCCACATCGCGCACCGCGACACCCTGATCAACGCGGTGGCCGCGTCGATGGGTGCGGCGGTCTCCATGCTCGGCCGGATGGCGTTCTGGACGGGATCGGGCCGAGACGAGGACCACAACCCGTTCATCGGGCTGGTGATGATGTTGCTGTCGCCCCTGGTCGCGATGGTGATCCAGATGGCGATCAGCCGGACCCGCGAGTACGCGGCCGACGGCCGGGCCGCCGCGCTCACCGGGGATCCGGAGGGCCTCGCCCAGGCGCTCGAGCGGATCGGAGGGATCGGACGGCGGGTCCCGATGCACACCGGGAGCCCGTCCACCCACTACATCGCCAACAACTTTGCCGGCGGCATGGCCAAGTGGTTCAGCACCCACCCGCCGCTGGAGGAGCGCATCGCCCGGCTTCGCGCGCGGGGTTGATCCGGATCCGGCACGGGCCCCCCCGCAGCGTCGCGATACGTCATCGACTCCGGAACGGGGGGATCGATGCGCGGGATGCGAAGGGGTCTGGTCTGGTCGCTGGTCGGCACGTTGGCGGCGTGTACAGGCAAGGACGACGACACCCCCAAGGACTCGGGCGACACCGACCGCGGTCTGTCGGACACGGACACCGGCAGCGCCGTCTCGGCCACGCTGGCCTCGGTGGCGATCTCGCCTGCGCAGGGCGTCCACGTCGACACCACGCTCACCTGTCGGGGCACCCTCGAAGGCGGGGTGACGGCGGGAGCAGACCTGGAGATCGGCTGGGCGATCGCGTCCACCGGGACGGTGCTGGGCCAAGGCGCCACCCTCACGCTCACCCCCCAGGACGTGTCGCCGGGCGACGTCGTCGTGTGTGCCGGGGCGCTTCCGGGCGACGACACGCCCAAGACCGACACGGTGGTCGTCGAGGGCCGTCCGCCCGTGGTCGACACGATCGCGCTGGACCCCACCTCGGCGCTGTACGGCGACGGGTCGGTCACCTGTGTCGCCACCGCCTCCGACCCCGACGGCGAGGTCCCGGTCCTGTCCTACACCTGGACCCACGTCGCCCGCGGCGAGGTCGTGGGCACCGAGGCCTTGCTGGACCTGTCGGGCGCACCGGAGCCTCCCGGGTCGGTGCTGCGCTGCGAGGCCACCGCCATCGATCCCGGCGGGCTCACCGCCTCGGACACCGCCGAGATCCCGGTCGCGAACCGGGCGCCGGCGCTGGTCGGTCCCACGATCTCTCCCGACGATGACGTCGCCAACGACGACACCCTCACCTGTGCGGCCACGGCCTCCGACCCCGACGGGGAGACGCCCAGCCTGACCTACGTCTGGTACGACGCGGCGACCCAGGCCATCCTCGGGACCGGCCCAACCCTGCTCCTGGACGCCGCGCCCGGTGACCGGATCGTGTGCGAGGCCACCGCCACCGATCCGTCGGGCGCGATCGCCGAGGCAGAGGCGTCGATCGTGGTGGGGAACCGGCTGCCGGTGCTCTCCGCCCCGCAGATCACGCCGCAGGACCCCACCAACGACGTGGTCGTCACCTGCGCCGCCACCGCGACCGACCCCGATGGCGACACGCCGAGCCTGGCGTACCAGTGGACGAATGGCGTGGGGGGACCCGCCCTCGGCACCGGGTCGAGCCTGACGCTGTCGCCCGCGCGCGCCCTCCCGGCCGACGACGTGGTGTGTACGGTCACGGCGACCGACGCCACGGGCTCGTCGGTCACGGCGACGACCTCGGTCTCGGTCGCGGGGCGGCCGCCCGGGGTGGATCCGCCGGTGATCGCGCCGTCGGCACCCACCTTCAACGACGCGACCCTCACCTGCACCACCCTCGCAGGCGACCCCGATGGCGAGGTGCCGACGCTGTCGCTGGCGTGGCGCAACGTCACCACCAGCCAGTCCCTCGGGGCGGGGTCCACCTTGGTCCTCACCCCGTCCACGGCCGCGCCGGGCGACCTGATCGCGTGCGAGGCCACCGCGGTGGACGGGCTTGGGTACACGGGGAGCGACACCACGACCCGGACGGTCGCCAACCGCGCGCCAGCGGTCGACCCGCCCACGATCGCCCCCACCACGCCGTTCAACGACGCCGTGCTGACCTGTGCTGCGCAGGCCCTCGATCCCGACGGCGACGCGCTCACCACCGGGGTGCAGTGGACGGTGGTCGGCACGGGTGTGGTTCTGGGGACGGGAGAGACGCTGACCCTGGATCCGGAGCAGGTGGCTCCGGGGGAAGGGGTGCGGTGTACGGTCCACACCGAAGATCCAAGCGGGGCCACGGCCGAGGCGTTCGCGGACGTCGTCCTGGGCAACCGGGCGCCCTCGGTGGGCACGGTGTCGATCGCGCCCGAGGGGGTCGTCCACAACGACAGCACCCTCGTGTGTGCGGCGACCGCATCCGATCCCGATGGCGAGTCGGTGAGCCTGACGTTCGCGTGGTCGCGCGATCGGGACGGCGCGGCGCTCGGCACGGGCGACACCCTGGTGCTCGATCCCCAGCAGGTGCTCCCTGGGGACACGGTTCGCTGCACCGCGACCGCCACCGACGGGGCGTCCACCACTGGGTCTGGTGAGGCGGCGGTCTCCGTCGCGAACCGCGCGCCCGATGTCCCGTCGATCACGCTCTCCCCCGAAGCGGGTCTGCTCAACGACGAGACCGTCACCTGCGGGGTCGTGGCCGGGGATCCAGACGGGGAGACGCCCACGGTGGCGATCGCCTGGACCCTACAAGGCGAGGACACGGTGATGGCCACTGGGGCCAGCTGGGACTTGGCCGGGGCCGTGGCGCCTGGGGAGGTCGTCGTGTGTACGGCGACGGCGACGGACGACGCGGGCGCGACATCCGAGGCCCAGGCCAGCGGGGTCGTGTCCAACCGCGATCCCGTCGTCGGGGAGGTGGTGCTGGCCACGGATCCCGATGCCCACAACGACGCCACCTGGACCTGCACGGCCTCGCCGTCGGATGGGGATGGCGATCCGCTGTCCGTCGTCGTCACCTGGACCAACACCACCACCGACACGGTGCTGGGCACCAGCGCCTCGTACACGCTGTCCGCGCAGGAGGCCTCGGTGGGCGATGGGATCGCCTGTGCGGTGGAGGCCACCGATCCGCTCGGGGCGTCCTCGACGGCCGTGGCCAGCGGGGTCGTGGTCAACCGCCCGCCGTCGGTGGGCACGCCGGAGATCCAGCCGTCCACCCCCGTCAACGACGGGACCGTGGCCTGTGCTGCCGACGTCTCGGATCGGGACGGGGAGACGCCCGAGACCGCCGTGCGCTGGCTCGACGGCGAAGGGGCCCTGCTGGGGACGGGGGCGTCGCTGGACCTGACGGGCTTGGGGCTGGCGCCCGGCGAGGCGCTGGGCTGCGAGGTCGTCGCGACGGATGGGTCGGGCGCGACGGGCAGCGCCTCGTCGTCGGTGGTCGTGGCCAACCGCGCGCCCACCGTGTCGGACGTCACGATCACCCACGACGGGGCGTTCACGGTCGACGCGGTGCTGACGTGCGACGGCGCGGTGGTCGATCCGGATGGGGACGTCCCTGCGGTCGCGTGGGCGTGGACGAACGGGGCGGGGACGGTCTTGGGCCAGGCCGCCGTGCTCGACCTGGACACCGTGGACGTGGCGCCGTTCGAGACCATCACCTGCACCATGACGGTCACCGACCCCTCGGGTGCGGACGACAGCGCGTCGGGATCGGTGGCCTTGGTCAACCGGCCCCCCACGGTGGACACGCCGGTGGTCGGACCGGACCCGGCGTACAACGACAGCGTGCTGACCTGCGCGGCCACGGCCCAGGATGCGGACGACGGGGTCGCGCCCACGGTCACCTACGGGTGGTCCCGCGCGGGAGACGGCGCTGCGCTGGGCACGGGCGCGAGCCTGACCCTGTCCTCTCAGACCACGGCGCCTGGCGACGTCCTCGTGTGTACGGCGACGGCCACCGATGCGTCCGGCGACACGGCCTCGGCGACCGCGTCGATCGCCCTGTCCAACCGTGCGCCCACCGTCGACGTGCCGCAGGTGTCGTCCAGCACCGCGATCACGAACGACGCGACGCTGACCTGTGCCGCGACCGGGGTCGATCCCGATGGGGAGGCCGTCACGACCTCCTACGCATGGACGGTGGAGGGCTCGCCCGAGGTGGTCGGGACCGCGGCCACCCTGGTGCTCACGCCGTCCCTCGTGCAGCCGGGCCAGGCCCTGCGGTGCACGGTGACGGCGGAAGATCCGGGCGGCCTGCAGGGCATGGCCACCTCGGAGTCCGCGACGGTCGAGGGCCGGGATCCGGTCCTCGGGGCGCTGTCGATCACCCCGGAGGACGTGTTCTCGTCCACCCAGGTGGCGTGCCGGAATGGCGAGGGCGGCCTGATCGCGGCGAGCGATCCCGATGCCTCCATCGATCCCGCGACCCTGCCCACCCTGTCGTTCGTGTGGCGTGTCGTGGGGGACTCCACCGTGCTGGGGACCCTCGACGTGCTGGACCTGTCGCCCGCGATCGCGCCGCCGGGCGCCACGCTCGAGTGCGTGGTGACCGCGACCGATCCGCAGGGCCGCACCACGTCGGGGTCGGCCACCACCACGGTCGGCAACCGGCCGCCCACCCTGGGAACACCCACCCGCACGGACACGTCCGCCCCCCACAACGACAGCACGGTCTCCTGTGCGGTCGCCGCGTCCGATCCGGACGGATCGGAGGTCACGGTGACCTGGGTGTGGCGCAACCGGACGCAGGACACCGTGATCGGGGAGGACGCCACCCTGGTGCTCACGCCCGCGCTGGCCGCCCCGCTCGACACCATCCGGTGCGAGGCGTCCGCGACCGATGCGCATGGCGGCACCGCGGGACCGACGGTCGGGGCCGACGTCGCGATCGTGAACCGCGATCCGGTGGTGACGGCCACCCTCGACGCCGGCTTCGTGTTGCTCAACGACGGCGATGTGGCCTGTGAGGCCTCGGCCTCCGACCCGGATGGTGGCACGCCCACGGTGGGCATCGCGTGGGTCAACCAGACGACCGCGACCACCCTGGGTGAGGGAACCCCGTGGACCCTGTCGCCCGAGACGGTGTCCCCCGGCGACACGATCGCGTGCGTGGCCACTGCGACCGACGCCCATGGCGGGACCGCCTCGGACGCGGACGCCGACGTGGTGGTCAACCGCACCCCCACTGTCTCCACCCCCCAGGTCGATCCGTCGGAGTCCACGTTCAACGATGGGGTGCTCACCTGTGCCGCCACGGGCAGCGATCCGGACCAGCTCCCGGTCTCGGTGTCCTACCGGTGGATCGACGCCGACCTCGGGACCGAGCTCGCACAGGGCGCGACGTGGTCGCTGTCGTCCGACCTCGTGGGACCGGGCGATGCCGTGGCCTGTGTGGCGACCGTCACCGACAGCCTGAACGCGACGTCGTTGGACACCTCGGCGCCGGTCTCGGTCGACAACCGCCCGCCGGTGGTCGGCGCGCCGTCGTGGTCCTCCGGGGCGTTCAACGACGACACCTGGGCGTGCGGCGCCACGGTCTCCGATCCGGACGGACAGACGCCGACCGTCGTCACGTCCTGGCGCAACCTGTCCACCAGCACGGAGCTCGCGGCCGACGCGTCGTCCCTGCTGCTGACCCCGTCGACCGCGTCCCCGGGCGACACCGTGCGGTGCACGATCACCGCGACCGATCCCTCGTCGGGCACCGCGTCCGCCTTCGTCGAGCGTCAGGTCGGCAACCGGGCGCCCACGATCGCAGGCGGCGAGATCGCGCCCACCGCACCCCTCAACGACGGCTCGGCGACCTGTGCGGCGGTCGGGGTGGTCGATCCCGATGGCGAGACGCCCGCCCTGTCCTACGCGTGGCGCAACACCACCCAGGACTTCTCGCTGGGCCACGTCAACCCGCTGCCGCTCAACAGCGGCGACGCGTCGCCGGGCGACACGCTCTCGTGTGTTGTCACCGCGACCGACGCGGGGGGCCTGACCGGCACGGCCACCGCGCTGGCCACGGTGGGCAACCGGGTCCCGACGGTCGACACCCCGACCCTCAGCCCCTCCACCGGGGTGACGAACGACACGACGATCACCTGTGCCGCCGAGACCTCCGATCCGGACGCCACGCCCTCGTCGGTCGTGGTCACGTGGTCGAACGAGACGCAGGGCACCTCGATCGGCGCGGACGGGTCGCTCACGCTGACGTCCGGAACCGCGCTGCCGGGCGACACGATCCAGTGTGCGGCGGCGGCCACCGATGGCACGCTCACCTCGGAGCCCAAGACGGCGACGGTCGTGGTCGCCAACCGGGAGCCGGTCCTCACGGACGTGTCGATCACGCCCGACAGCGACGTCACCAACGACACCACCCTGCACTGCGCCGTCACCGCCTCAGACGCGGACGGCGAGGTGCTGACCCCGACCTACGCCTGGCACAACGAGACGACGGACACCCCCCTGGGGACCGGCGACAGCGTCGTCCTCGAACCGGCGAGCGCGGCCCCCGGCGACACGGTCTCCTGCACGGCCTCGGTGGCGGACGGCATGGTGTCGTCGGCGCCCGCCTCGGACGCGGTCACCGTGGTGGATCGCGCGCCGCAGCTCTCCCTGGTGGTCATCGCGCCGGCCACGGACGTCGTCAACGACGCCACGCTGGTGTGTGGTGCGTCGGCGTCCGATCCCGACGGCGACGGGGTCTCGCTCGCCTACCAGTGGCGCAACCTCTCGTCGGGGACCGACCTCGGCACCGCCGCCACCCAGGTGCTCACGAGCAGCCTCGCCCAGCCGGGCGATCTGGTGCGGTGTGCCGTCGTCGCCACCGCGCGTTCCCTGACGGACAGCGCCAGCGACGCGGTCCTGATCGACAACCGGGCCCCCACCGTCACCGTCCCCACCCTCGATCCCTCGGCGGACGTGTTCAACGACACCACCCTGGCCTGTGCGGCCACCGGTTCGGATGCGGACGGCCAGGCGACGACGGTGTCGTACGCGTGGCGCAACGCCACGGCCTCCACCGACCTGGGCACGGGGGCGACCCTCGACCTCACGCCGTCCAACGCCGCACCCGGTGATCAGATCACCTGCCGTGCGGTCGCGAACGATGGTGTGCAGCCGTCGGCCGAGCAGACCGCGGGGGTTGTCGTGGGCAACCGCCTGCCGTCCTTGACCGAGGTGTCGGTGGAGGTGGTGGGCGAGGGAAACGCCGACAGCGAGGCGACCCTGCGGTGTGACAGCGACGCGTCCGATCCGGACGGCACCGCCCTGAGCCCGTCGTACACCTGGACCAACCTCGATCGGAGCACGACGCTCGGCACGGGCCAGACCCTCACGCTGACGCCGTCTGTGGCGTCGTACGGCGAGACCATCCAGTGCGCGCTGTCGGTGAGCGACGGCGACGCCTTCGCGGGCCCGGTCGCCGATACCGTGGTGCTCGTGCCCAGGACCTTCACCCTGACCGTCACCCATCAAGGGACCGGCTCGGGGGCTGTCCTCTCGGACGTGGGCGGGGTGGACTGCGACGCGTCGTGTGCGGTGGGGATCGCCGAGGACACCGTCCTCACCCTGGCCGAGGAGGCCGACGCCGACAGCGTGTTCCTCGGGTGGGGCGGCGTGTGCTCGGGCACGTCGTGCGTGCTCACGATGTCGGGCGATCGGACGGTCACCGCCACGTTCGACGAGGGCGTGTTCGGGGACGGACTGGTGATCAACGAGGTGTCGTCGGCCTACTACACGAACGTTCCCGGATGGATCGAGGTCTCCAACCAGTCGGACGACCCCGTGGATCTGTCCGACTACGAACTTCGCACGACGGGACGGCGGAACACCTCGCCGTACGCCCACGTGGGGACGGTGACCTTCCAGTTGCCCGCGTTGGTCGTTCCCGCTGGGGAGATCGCCGTGATTCGGGCTCGGACGGGGGACGGGCGCGATCTACCGGACACCGGGCTTCGGCAGGTGATCGTGTCGAACGCGGGGGGCGAAGTGCCGTGGTGGACGAACTCAGAGGGGTTCGTCGAGTTGCTCGCCAACGGGTCGACGGAGGACTTTGTCCGATGGGGGACCTCGTCCGTCGCTCCGACCGTCGATGGGGCGTGGGGCTTGGGTGCGGTGGGCAGTGCCCCGTCGGGTGCCGAGGAGTACGGCCGGTCCATCGCGCGTACAGGGGAGTCCGACCGCAATGTTCCCAGCGACTGGATCGTTGTCGACTGGGCCACGCCTGGAGGCGTCAATGACGTGCCCTACGGCGTTGCGGATGACGACGAGGATGGGATTCCGGACTCTGCGGAGGTTCCCGGCGGGACGTTCGCAGGCCTCGACCTGTACGGGATGGGGGCCCGCGCCGGAGTGCCTGACATCTTCATCGAAGCCGACCACATGGATCCCTCTGGCTACACCCAGTCCGACCACCTTGGTGGTGTTCCCCAGTACGAGTCTCTCCAGCTGGTTGTTGATGCCTTTGCTGCCCAGGGGATCGCGGTCCACTTCGACGCAGGGACGCATTTTTCCGGGTCGTTCGATCCGTCGATGTTCAACCTCGGCCAGGGTGACTCCATCGTTCCCTTTGCCACGGCCATCGACTACGGACCGGACGTCGATGCAGGTGTCGAGGACTTCTATTCCTACAAGATTCAGCACTTCGATCCGGCGCGCTCTGGGGTGTTCCACTACCTGTTGTTCGCGAACACCCGCGAGGCGGACGGTTCGGCCAGCAATGGCGGCGCGGCGGAGCTCTTGGGGAACGACCTGACGTTGTGGTTGGGCTCGTGGTCGTACTTTGAGCGGACCACCACCTGGCAGACCTACTACACGATCAACTACCAGGCCAAGGTGATCATGCACGAGCTGGGCCACAACCTCGACCTGCGGCATGGCGGAGACGAGAACACCAACGACAAGCCAAACTACCACTCGATCATGAACTACATGAACCAGTATGGCCTTGGTCCTCAGACAGGAAGCGGTGCCACCGAGCGCTACTACAATGCCGTGGAGATCGGAACGTATACCTACGCATGCGACATGACGTGGAGTGTGTGCGGCCCCGACTTTGTGATGGACTTCAGCCACGGGGACGGCGATGCCCTGGACGAGTCGGCCTTGGTCGAATCGGATGGTTTGGGGCACGGATCGGTGTGGATCGACTACGATGACGATGGCATCGTCGATGCTTCGCCGGTCCACGTCGACGCGAACCGGGATGGCATCCACGAGGTTCTGCACGACTTCGACGATTGGAGCCACATCGTGCTGGCGTTTGCCCGCGGTGCGCGCGGGACCTTGGGGCCGTCCCCTGGTTCACGCTCGCGGCCGACGACGGACCCGCTGACGAACGATCGCCAACCGGTCATCGTGGAGCCGTTCTTCCCGGAGATTGTCCACCGCTGATCGTCGTCATCCGACGGCGCGGCGCGGTGCCTCGGCCTCCTGCGCCGCCAGCGCCTCCACCACCCGTCCGACGACGATCGTGGCGGGGGCGCGGATGCCCTCGGCGTGGGCGCGGTCGGGCAGGGTGGCCAGCGTCCCGCGGACGACACGCTGCCCGGGTCGGGTGGCCCGCTCCACCACGGCGGCGGGCCAGTCGTTGGGGAAGCCGGCGGCGCGCATGCCGTCGAACAGGGTGCGCATGCGGCCGACCCCCATCAGCACGAGCACGGTCGTGCCGGGGTCGAACGACGGCGGATCGACCATCCGGCCGTCCTCGCCCTGGCCGGTCATCACCAGCACCCGATCGGCGTAGCCCCGCATCGTGGTGGGGATGCCCGCGGCCAAGGGGGCCGAGAACGCCGCGGTGATGCCGGGGATGACGGTGGCGTCGAGCCCGTGGCGGCGCAGCACCTCCAGCTCCTCGCCACCCCGCCCGAACACGAAGGGATCCCCGCACTTCAGGCGGACCACGTGGCGACCGGCGGCCACCCCCTCCAGCATCCACGCGTGCAGCTCGTCCTGGGCGGCGCCGCTGCGGCCCTTGAGCTTGCGGGCGATCCGGAGCTCCCCCTGGACCAGGTCGAGGAGGGCGGGGTCGCACAGGCGGTCGGCGAGCACGAGGTCGGCGGAGGCGAGCGCGTCGCGGGCGGCGGTGGTGAGCAGGCCGGGGTCGCCGGGGCCCGCGCCGACGAGGGTGATCCGACCGGTCTGCGGGTGCCGTGGCCCCCGACCGGGGTCG
>JAUHWK010000411.1 GCA_030424555.1 bacterium
CGTCGACCCCGGGCAGGATCTCCGAGCCGAAGATCGGACGCACCAGGTTGATGTCGAGGTCGTAGCCCTCGCGGGGAGGACCGGCGGCGCCCGCACCATCCTGGGCGAATGCGGGAAACGCGCAGAGCATCGCGGCCGTGAGGACGGCGCCGGGGAGGGCAGAGGCGGTCAGGGTCCCAGAGCGCACGGATCGCGGCAGACGACGGGTGCGGGGGGAGGTCGGGCTGGAGCCGGTCAACGGGCCCTCCGGGACGCGCCCGGCGTCGGGCAGCGGGTGGCACGATAGCACGCATACGGCCTGTCCACAGAGCCCGTCACCATGCCGACGAACCCGCTGCGATGGGGTAGGGTGAGCGGCCTGCCTGGAGGTACTCTCATGTCCGCGTCCCTCCGACTGTCCTGGCCGCTGCGGTCCCGATCGTCCTGTGCCTGGCTCGGCGTGGTGGCGGGCTTGGGTCTCGTTGGATGCGAGGACTCCGGCACGGTGATGTTGCGCGGAGACTCGGACGACACCGGCGCGACCCGGGATTCCGATCCCGCCGACACGGCCGATTCGGGGGCGAGCGGGGGAACCTGCGACGAGGGCGTGGCCTTCCAGCCCTACGATGGGGCGGACGAGGTGATGCCGGGGGCGCCGGTGCGCGCGACCTTCACCACCCCCGTGCCCGCGGCGGAGCGAGGAGCGGTCAGCCTGCGGGTCCGGTCGGGCAACACCGAGGTGCCTGGCGTGCTCGCGTGGGACGAGGCGGGCACCGAAGTCACGTTCGAGCCGCTGCAGGGCCTGACGTCCGGCACCGAACACACGCTGCTGTTCTCGGCCGCGTGCGGCACCGCCCAGGTGGGCTTCACCACGATGGAGCCCGTGTGGCGCATCGGGTTTGGCACCGCCACCCAGGACGCCCCGCCGGTCGGCCAGGTCGACGTGCGCGGCGCGTTCGGCACGATGTTGATGCGCCTCGACGCGGCCAGCCGAGACGACGTCGAGCTGACCTTCGCCGCCGCCCTCGGGTCCTCGCAGGACGCGTGTGGGGTCACGGCCAGCGGGACGATGCCCCGCAGCGACGACGCGGTCGGCACGGTGCGGCTCGGCACGGGCACGATGGTGGTCGACGGGGGGCCAGAACCGGTTGGCACCCTGTCGTTCGACCTGCAGCTGGATGCCGCCTCAGGCCGGGTGTCGGAGGCGTCGGTGTTCGCACGTGTGCCGTGCGACGCGCTGGCGAGCGCTCTCGGGGGCAACCCGTGCGGTGCGGTGAACACGGCGCCGTGTCCTGGCACGTTGCTGGGCAACTGCATGCGGGTCGAGCTGTCCGATCTGGACGTCGGCGCGTCGCAGGCCTCGGTCGTGCCCGTCGGCCCCCAGGACACGCCGTCGAGCTGCGATCCCTGAGCGCGAGGCGGGGCCGCTCTGGAAGCGCGGTCTGCCACGCGGTGCTGCCCGCGCGGACAGGGGCGCTCGGCTCAGCTTGGCTCGGGCCGAAGGGGCATGGCGCCCTCGAGCCGGTGCCTGGCCGCCTTGCACAGCCTGCGGAGCGCCTTGAGATCGGACTTGGTGACGTCGTCCCGCATCGCACCGCGAAGGGCATCCAACAGCGCGCTCATGCCCGAGGCGGCGTGCTGGACGAGCACATCACCAGACAGGGCGTGCCGCTCGGCCTGATCGAGCGTGTGGCCGAGCCGCCGGAGCTGATGGCGCAGGCGACGCCGGGTGCGACCCCAGGGACCCGTGGACAGCCGGCTCGACACCGCACGGGCGGCGGCGGCCAAGGCCTCCAGCTGCCGCGCCTGATCCAGTGCGTGGCGACGAGACCACGTGGTTCCGCCCGTGGGTCGCGCCAGATCGTGAGACCGGGGCGGTGGGGCATCGGCGGTGAACGGGACGACGGGCACGGGTCGACTCGGAAACGGATGGGTGACGGATGCGGCATAGCCGAACCCGGCCCGGCCGTCAGCCCATCGTGCCCGATGGATGCATGGAGACGCGAAGCGCTCGGAAGTCTTCGGCCGAACGCGCAGCGGCCAGCACGCGATCGGCGGGGGTCTCCGCCCGTGCGACGGCCTCCGCCAACGGGGCGAGAAATGCGGCGTCTTCGGGCCGACAACGGGCGAGACCGGAGGCGGCGGCGTCCACCAGCTCCTCCGCCCACGCGGCGAGGGGACGGCCACCGACCACCCCCCGCAGGCCGTCCCGGCATGCGACGGAAAACCGCGCCTCGCGGGTGCTGTACCGCTGGAGCCGCTGGGCGATCCCGCGCCCGGCGTCCAGACTGATCGGGCAGTAGAACAGGCCCTCGAACAGCGCACAGAACGCGGCGACGAACGGCAGCGGCACGCAGTCCGCCATCCGCACCTCGATCTGCTTCTTGACCCGCACCTCGGGAAACACGCTCGTCAGGTGCAGGTCCCAGTCCGCCCAGGTGGGGGCGCGGCCGGCCTGCGCGGAGCCCTCGGGGGTGAGCCACCGGCGGAAGGTGAGGCCCTCGGCGGCCGCCCAGCGCCCGCCGGTCTTGGTGAACATCATGGGGACGTCGAGCAGGTAGTCGACCCACCGCTCGTAGGTGAACGTCGCCAGGGCGGGGGGGAACCCGGTGCGGGCCGCGTCGGTGCGGGTCCACACGTGGCCGCGGAAGGACTGCCAGCCGTTGGGGCGGCCGCGGGTGAGCGGCGAGTTGGCGAACATCGCGGTGACCAGCGGCGCCACCGCGATCGCCAGCTCGGTCTTGCGGGCGGCGTCGGCCTCGTCGGAGAAGTCGAACGAGGCCTGGGTGGCGCACGTTCCCTTCATCATGTGGTGCCCATGGGTGCCGACGCGCTGCATGTGGGCGCGCATCACGGCGTAGCGCCCCTTGGGAACCCACGGGACGTCCTCGATGCGGGCGACCGGCGTGTAGCCGAGGGCGACCTGGCGGAACGGGCCGTCGGCGAGGTGCCCGTCGAGCGCGTCGCTGAACGCCTCGGCCTCGGCGACGATGCCCCGGACATCCCACCACGCGGCACCGGACAGCTCGAACTGGCCGCCGGGCTCCAGGGTGATCGAGGCGCCATCGCGGGTGAGGGCGATCGGATGCGGCCCCTCGCGCGACGGCACCCACCCGTCGGCGATGAAGCGCTGCAGCAGCTCCCCGATGCCGTGGTGGCCAAAGTAGGGCGCCGGGCGGCCGGTGGCGTCCAGCAGGTGGCGCTCCAGCTCTGCGCCGATCTTCCAGCGCGCCCGGGGGCGGCCGTAGGTGGCGTACTCGGCGAGGATGGTGTCGCGTGTGAGCGGTGGCTTCGACATGGCCCGCGTTTCCCCCGATGGTGGCAGGCCGTCAACACCCCCTGGCGATACAGACGCGGCGTGACAGGAAACAGCCGGTCGCCATGGTCCGTCCGCACCGAGGACGGCGTCGTGCTCGGGGGCGACCACCTCGTCCCCGAGGGCCCGGTGGTGGGCACGATGGTCGCGCTGCACGCGATGATGGCAGACCGTCGGAGCATGGATCGCCCGGCGAGACAGGGCTTCGTCGAGGCGTTCGTGCAAGCGGGCTGGCGCGTGCTGCTCGCCGACTTCCGGGGCCGGGGGTCGGACACCGCGGCGCGCGCGTGGCGGTACGAGGATCTGGTGCGGCACGACGTCCCCGCGTGGGTGCGCGCGGCGCGGTCGTTCGGGGACGGCCCGGTCGGGGTGGTGGGGCACTCCTTGGGAGGTCACGTGACGGCGGCGGCGATCGCGGAGGGGGCCTCGCGGCCGGATCTCCTCTTGCTGGTCGCGGCCAACACGTGGATGCCGTCCCTCGAGCCGTCCTGGCGGCGGCGTCAGCTCAAGCGCCTGTCGGTGGGCGCGTTTGCAGGCGCGGCGACCCTGGTGGGACGGTTTCCTGCGCGGCGGCTCCGGATCGGTCCCGTGGACGAGTCGGCCGGGTACGCCCGGGACCTGGCTCGCCCGATGTGGACCGGCCGCTGGCGGGCCCACGACGGCACCGACTGG
>JAUHWK010000412.1 GCA_030424555.1 bacterium
AGATGTCGCCACACACCACACAGATCAGGTGGTCGTGGTGCTCCCCCGCCAGATCCGGCTCGTAGCGGGTGTGGTTCTCGCCGAACTTGTGCTCTTCGGCGAGCCCACCCTCGACCAGCAGCCGCATCGTCCGGTACACCGTGGCGTACCCGATGCTCGACTTCTTCGCGCGGGACAGGTCGTGGATCTCGTTCAGCGAAAGGTGCTTGTCGCCCGAGAAGAACACCTCGGCGATCACCTTGCGCTGCGTCGTCAACCGGAGCCCCTTGCGCGCAAGGTGCTCTCGGAAGCGTGCCAGCCACGTCGACACAGACTCGGTCATGCCGTCCTCCCCTCGAAGTTGGACATCGTGGGGGGGACGGTATCTCGCGCGGACGCCAACGCCCGCGCGACCGACCTCACTCCTCGACGCCCGCGGCGGGAGCCTCGACCGGCGCATCCGCCGCGCCGACCAGCTCGATCAACGCCATGGGGGCGTTGTCGCCGTCACGGTACCCGGTCTTGATGACGCGGGTGTAGCCGCCCGGACGCTCGGCGTACCGGGGCCCGACGTCAGCGAACAGCTTGTCGAGCGTGGCGTGGTCCTGCACCCACCGACGGGCCCGACGAATCGCATGCACGCGCTGCGCCTTGGCGAGCGCCTGCGCATCGGCGTCGAGACCATCGATGGCCTCCGGCGTCGGGGCGTTGCGCGCGAGCGTGATCACGCGCTCGACGAAGCGGCGCACTTCCTTGGCCTTGGCCTCGGTCGTGTGGATGCGCTCGTGCTTGACCAGGTCGGTGACGAGGTTGCGGAACAGCGCCTTGCGGTGTGCGGCGTCGCGGCCAAGCCGCCGCCCTGCCTTGCGGTGACGCATTGGAAACTCCTGTCGGCGCCCCCTCCCGCGAGGAAGGAGGCCGTGACCTCGGCGTCAGCCGAGCTTGTGCTTGGGGAAGTTGGAGAGCTTCATCCCGAGCGAGAGCTGGAGATCGTTGAGGATCTCCTTGATCTCGTTGAGCGACTTGCGGCCGAAGTTCTTCGTCTTCAGCATCTCCGCCTCGCTCTTCTCGACGAGCTGGTAGATGTACTCGATGCCGGCGTTCTGCAGGCAGTTCTGCGACCGCACGGACAGCTCGAGCTCGTCGACGCGCTTGAACAACGCCTCGTTGAACTCCTGCTCCTCGCTCTCGATCTCCTTGGCGGCGGGCTCATCCTCCTCCGCGAAGTTGATGAAGACCTGGAGCTGCTCCTTGACGATCTTGGCGGCGTACGCGATCGCATCCTCGGGGAGGATCGAGCCGTCGGTCCAGACCTCGAGCGAGAGCTTGTCGTAGTCGGTGCGGTGGCCGACGCGGGCGTTCGTCACCGTGTACCGAACACGCTTGATCGGGGAGAAGATGGCGTCGACAGCGATCGTGCCGAGCGGGGCCTCCTCCTCGGTGTTCTGGGCGGCCGGCTGGTAGCCCTTGCCCATCTTGATCGTGAAGTCCGCCTCGAACGTGGCGTCGTCCGTGATCGTGCACAGCGCGTGATCGGGGTTCAGCACCTCGACCGACGCGTCGAAGGTGAGGTCCTTGGCGCGGACGACCACGATCTCACCGGGCGTGCCGGTGACGCGGACGTGGCCCTTCACCGAGTCGATGGCCTTCGTGCGCAGCAGGATGCCCTTCACGTTGAGGATGATGTCGGTCACATCCTCGATGATGCCGGGCATGTAGGTGAACTCATGCTCCACACCCTCGATCTTCACCGCCGTGACCGCCGCTCCCTGGAGCGAGGACAGCAGGACGCGACGCAGCGCGTTGCCGATGGTGGTGCCGAACCCACGCTCCAGCGGACGCACCACGAACTTGCCGTAGGTGTCGTTGGAGTCGTGATGGCGCTCGACCCGGCGCGGCTTCTGGAGCGATCGCCAGTTCTGGTACACGTTCTCTTGCATGCTCATGACGAAAGGCCTCCCGTCCCTACTGGGTGGTACAGAGCCACCCCACGGGACGATGCAGTGCGAGGAGGGTTGGAGAAAGCCGCGATCAGACGCGGCGCTTCTTGGGCGGACGGCAGCCGTTGTGCGGAATCGGCGTGACGTCCCGGATCAGCGTGATCTTCATGCCGGAGTTGGCGATCGCGCGGAGGGCGGACTCACGGCCGGAGCCGGGACCCTTCACGTAGACGCCGACGGCCTTCATGCCGTGGTCCATCGCCTTCTTCGCGGCGTCCTCCGCCACGAGCTGGGCGGCGAACGGCGTGCTCTTGCGGGAGCCCTTGAAGCCGAGGACACCGGCCGACGACCACGACACCGCGTTGCCTGCGGGATCGCTGATCGTGACGATGGTGTTGTTGAACGTGGCCTGGATGTGGGCCACGCCAGCGGGGATGTTCTTCTTGACGCGCTTCTTCGCGGTCTTGCGGACGGCCATGATGCTCTCCGTGCCTCAGCGCTTCTTGCCGGCAATCGGCTTGCGCGGGCCCTTGCGGGTGCGGGCGTTCGTGTGGGTGCGCTGGCCGCGGACCGGGAGGCCACGACGATGGCGCAGGCCGCGGTAGGCACCGAGGTCCACGAGGCGCTTGATGCGCATCGCGATGTCCTTGCGGAGCTCACCCTCGACCTGGAGGTTGCCTTGGATGTACTCACGGATGCGCGCGACATCCGTGTCCGTGAGCTGGACGACCCGCATCATCGGATCCATGCCCAGGACGGACACCATCTTCTTGGAGGAGGTCTCGCCGATCCCGTAGATGTAGGTCAGCGCAACCCACAGCGGCTTGTTTCGGGGAAGGTCGACGCCTTCGATACGTGCCACGGTCGCCTCTCACCCGGACGCAGCGGTCCGGAAAACGTGCGGGCCACGCGGCCCGCCAGGGGTTCGGACGGCAGACCGCCCGAGTCGATGGAACAAGAAGTCGAGGAAGATGTCGTCGAGCCGATGCACGGCTGGTGCAGGGCGGACGGCGAACCCGCGGGCCTTATGCCGCGATGCGGGGTCGATCAAGCGGAAACCGCGAGGCGCCCCTCCCCACCCCAGTCGTCTCCGACCGGGCCCTACGACATGAAGGGTCCCTGCCCTCCCAGCCGACGCCGACGGTTGCGCACCCGACCCGCGGCCGCCTGGTCGCTGAGTGCCGAGTAGTGCCGCGTGCTGAGCTTGGCCTGCACCTGCCCGACCGTGTCCAGCGCGACGCCGACCAGGATCAGCAGGCCCGTGCCGCCGAAGTAGAACGGCAGGTTGAACTGCGAGACCAGCACCATCGGCAGGATGCAGATGCCCGCGAGGTACACCGCCCCACCAGCTGTCAGCCGGGTGAGCAGCCAGTCGAGGTACGCCGCCGTCTCACGGCCTGGCCGCACGCGCGGGATGAACCCGCCCTGCTTGCGCAGGGTGTCGGCCACGTCCTCCGGCTTGAACTGAATCGCCGTGTACAGGAACGCGAAGAACACGATCATCACGACGAACAAGGCGTTGTACAGCCAGCGCCCGGGGAACAGCGCCGCGTTGATCCACTGGAGCTGCTCGACGTCGAAGAACTGGCCCAGCGTGGCCGGGAACATCAGCAGCGACGACGCGAAGATCGGCGGGATGACGCCGGCGGTGTTGACCTTGAGCGGCAGGTAGGTCGTCTCGCCCTCGTAGACCGTGGCGCCCATCACGCGCTTGGCGTGGCGCAGCGGCACCCGGCGCTGCCCCCGCTCGATGAACACGATGCCGTACATGACGACGAACATGAACACGAGCAGCAGCACCGCCTGGAGGAGGTTGAGCTGGCCGTTCTGCACCGTCTGGAACAGCTGCCAGGTCCCCGCAGGCAGGCCCGCGATGATCCCGCAGGTGATCAGGATGGATGCACCGTTACCGATGCCCCGCTCCGTCATCTGCTCGCCGAGCCACATCACGAAGCACGCGCCGGCGGTCATCGTGATCACGGTCATGGCGCGGAAGGACCAACCGGGGTTGATCACGACGCTGGA
>JAUHWK010000413.1 GCA_030424555.1 bacterium
GCCACGCGCTCGATCCACACGGCCTCCACCCACCGGCGAAGGTCCTCTCTCGGCGGACGCAGGATCATCGCGGGGCGCCCCGGGTTCGATGCGTCCCCGTAGCGCGACGCCGCGTGGGCGGGTCGCGTCGGTCGGCCTCCGGGTGGAAGCCCACCGTTGCCCACCGCGCCGTGGCGGACGCCGTGCTCAGTCCCCCGCCACCAGGGCACGGACCACCGCGGCCCCGCGCGACACCGCCACGGGGCGCGACACCTCGAGCTCCACCCCCGCGTAGGCCGGGTCAGGCCACCGCCGCCGACACCCGGACGTGTGCCCGTCCTCGATCCCCTGGTACGGCTCGTTGCGGCGGGTCTCGAAGCCCGCAGCCTCCAGCCGGGCCGCCAGCGTCTCCACCACCCGCACCTCCGCGGGCCGGTCCGGGTCGAACAGCAGCCCCACCGAGTAGGTCCGGCGCGCTGGATCGACCGCGGGCTCGAAGGTGTGGACCGACAGGTGCAGGACGGGTCCCGCTGCGAGCGCCTGGACCAGGTGCCGCTCGGCCTCGGCCCGGAACGCCCGCCACGCGGGGAGCCGCTCAGCGCGGTCCGCCCCCTCGTTCGCGGGGATCGGCACGCCAAACGCCACCGCGGGGACCAGGTCGGGCGCGTCCTCGGACCGGTTGGTGTCGATCCACAGGCGCGACCACCGGGCCACCACCAGCGGCGCGTCCCAGGCGGCGGCCAGGCCCTCGGCGAGGGGCCGCGCACCCTCGTCCCACCCGACATGGCTGTGCAGCACCGACGCCTCGACCCCGAAGCCCTCGGGCACCGCCCAGGTGGCGTGCTCACAGGTCAGCACGACCCGCCGCCGCGACGGGATCATGCCGACCACACCGCCCGTCCCGCCCAGGGTCGGTTCTCCGCCAGGCAGACCGCCAGCTCGTCGTACACGCGCCGGGTCGCCCGGCCCATGGCCTGCGGGTCGCCCGCGGCAGGACGCAGGGCCGCCGCGATGCGCTCCGACAACGATCCCTCCCGCAAGATCTGGCCCACCCGATCGAGGTACGGCCGCTCGTCCGCAGGCGCGATCCCCATCGCGCCGTCCAGCACCGTCTGCAGGGCCTCCCGCACGCTGCCACCCCCCGCGAGGAGGTGGGGGGCGTGGACCTCCGCGGCCGAACCCTGCGCGACGACCGCCCGAAAGTCCTCCACCAGCAGCGCCTGGGGCACCGCGACGGCCGGCCTGGACGCCAGCCAGCGCAGCCCGTGGCGCACGAACGCCGCGATCGCGTGGTCCATGTGGACACACTCCTGGGTGTCCAACACCCGCACCTCCATCGAGTGCCGCGAGAACTTGAACACCGCGCCCCGGGCGTTGAAGTACTCCCGACGCAGCAGGCCCGCGTCCGGCAGGCGATCGACCGCGGCGTACATCGGGGCGAGGACCTGCTGGCGGTAGTCCTGGAGCGATCCGATGGGCTCTGGGACGATGTCCCCGCACGACTCCGGGATCCGCGCCTGGTGCTCGACGATCCAGGCGAGACGGTTGTCGACGGCGGGCATCAGCTTGCCGTCGTACATCGGCGAGCTCGCGGCGATCGCCGGGAGGTACGGCACGAGCAAGCGCGCGGCGTTCATCATCGCCACCGCGTCGGCGTCCGAGCCCACCGGCAGGTTCACGTGCATCGCCTGCACGTTCGCCCAGCCGTGGGTCCGCACGTCGAACAGCCGCTCGTAGGTGGTGTAGATGCGGCGTCCCGACCGGCTCCACAGGCGGGTCCGGGTGGGATCGAGCCAGGGGTGCATCGCCGTCGGAAGCAGGCGCGCCCCGCGCTCAGACAGCACCACGGCCACCCGACGCACCAGCTCCGCGAGCACGAGCTCGGAGTCCACCAGCCGGGCCAGGGGACGGGTCGTCTTCAGCTCCAGCACGTGGTCGACGATCTCGTTCGACATGCCCACCGCACCCAGATCGACGTCGCTCGTGGGACGCCCCGCGAGATCTCGGAGCACCTCGGCCACCGCCCCCAGCGGCTCCAGGCGATCGTCGACGATCGGGTACTCGAGCTCGATGCCGACCACCTCGTAGGCCCGGTACGGCACACTCGGCGACGGCCCCGGCACGTCGATGGGCGCGCGCAGCGGCCCGCGGTCCGCCGGGGGTGCCGCGGTGACGCCCCGGTTGGCTCGGTCGACCCGCTCGCCAAAGTACCGAAGCAGGTCCTCGTAGATCACCTCCCCATCCGCCGCGTCCTCCTGCCCGAAGTCGAGGTTGGGGTTGTCGTTGACCTCGATGACGACCACGCCGTCCGGGGTGTCCTTGAGGTCGACGCCGTACAGGCCGTCGCCGAGGATCCCCGCCGCCGTGCAGGCCACCGCCACCACCTCGGCGTCCGCCCGACTCCGTGGCACCGCCTCCACCCGCCCGTACCGAACCCCCCGTCCCGACCCGGCGACGATCTGCCAGTGGCCCGCCGCCATGTGGTACCGGGCCGCAAACAGCGGCCGTCCTCCGAGGACGCCGATCCGCCAGTCGAACGCCGTGGGCATGAACGCCTGCACGACCAACAGCGGCGAGTGCGCAAAGTACGCCTCGCTCCAGTGCGTCCACGCCTCGGCCGTCTCGATCTTCTTCACCCCGGACGAGAAGCTCCCGTCGGGCTGTTTGACGACGAACGGCACCCCGAGCGCCTCGGCCAGCTCGTCGAACCCCACCCCGGGCGCGACCACCCGCGTGGGCGGGGTCGGGACCCCGGCCCGCCGCAGCAGCTCGTGCAGGTAGACCTTGTTGCAGCAGCGCAGGATCGAGTGCGGATCGTCCACCACCGGCATGCCGAGGGACGCCGCCCGCTGCACGAACGCGAAGCTGGGCTCGTCGACCCCCGTGAGCGTGCGGACGAACAGGGCGTCGTGGTCCGCCACCCGCGCGATGTCGTCCAGCCCGAGCACCTCCACGGCGACCCCCATGCGCTTGGCGACCTTGCGCAGGCGGTGCAGGGCGTCGCGGTTGCTGGGGGCGTGGGGATCGGCCGGGTCGTGCAGGACCGCCAGCGAGTACGCCACGGCCTGCGATCGCGCCGGGGTCCCCGGGCGTCCCCCGTACGCTGCCCGAAGGCGGGCACGCTCCGAGGCGTCCAGATCGGCGTACGATCCGCTCCGCAGCGCGCGCACCCGAAGCCCTCGCGGGGTGCGGACCACCTCGGCCTCCAGCAACGGGTGCGGGAAGGCCCGGTACAGCGCCCGCGCCAGGGTGCGGTAGCGGGCCTCCACCACCGTGCCCCCATGAATCCGCACCGGATGCGCCTCCCCGGACGCATCGCCCGCCGCGAGACCCAGCTCGAGCAAGCGGCGCTGCACGGTGACGGCATCCTGCAGCGCCACGATCGTGTCGATGGTGGGCTCGACGTGCTGACCCCGCGCGTCCGCGATCAGCGACACGTAGTAGCCAGCCGACAGGTAGGCGTGGTCCCGGCACACGTTGACCACCTGGCCCCCACCCAGGGTGCCGAGCGCCGTGCCCTGGAGGTAGGCGTCGGCCGACAGCACGGCGGTCGGGCCGTCGTCCGAGACGTCGTCGGCAGGGTCGGACACGACGAACCAGGTGCGGCTGGGACGGGCGGAGGAACGCGAGCTCAAGTGGACTCCGGAGGCAGGACCTCGAGGATCACCGCGTCGTTGGTGGCGTCCCCGAGGAGAATGGCTTGGGTGAGTCGCCGCTGGCTGACCCGGTACACCCCGTCGCTGCGATCGAACGGTGGCTCGGGCCAGGGGTCGGTGACGAAGAAGCTCTTGCCGCCGCTGGCGTAGCCGTTCACCACGACGAAGTGCCCCACGGGAGAGCCGTGGATGTCGTCGTCGGTGTTGTCCTCCGCACGCTCTCGCGGCTCCTGGTACAGCCAGGTAATCGACAGGCCACAGATCAAGGGATGGCCCGCGTCCAGCGACTGGACGAGCTCCCCAGCCC
>JAUHWK010000414.1 GCA_030424555.1 bacterium
GTGGGCCTCGAGCTGGTTGAGGCGCCCCGCGGCAAACGCGAACTGGTCGATGTAGGTCTCTTCGCAGAAGCCCGAGACCCGCGGCTCGAGGTTGGGACCACACTGCGGCTCGGTGCCAGCGACGAGGATGACCACCGGCTCGCGGCTCTGGTCGACGCGCGCCTCGAGGATGTCGGCCGCGGTCTGCAGGAAGGAGCCGGGGTTGGAGCCCGCCCAGGCGAAGCGGATGTCGCGGACGTCGGTGCCAGGAACCCCACCGAACGCGGCATCGTCGCCGACCGGGTCGTCGAAGTTCCACGCAGGGTACGCCACACCGGTCGTGTGGTCGATGAAGGTGAGGTTGCCGTGACATCCCACCACCTCGGGGACGTCGAACAACGGCGAGTAGTCGTTGGCGCTGAGGTCGCCCGCGGTCATCGCGAGCTCGGAGCCGGCGTGACAGCTCAGCGGGCTGCGAACGTTGCCTGGAGACAGCTGCTCGTTCTCCCGGACGCGGGGGTCCATCTCGAGCCAGTGGGCCAAGCCCGCGAGCCACACGTCGCACTGCTGGGCCGCGGTCGCGCCCGAGCCAGGCGCCACGCCCTGGCCTGCGGCGTACCACGCGTCCCACTCAGCCTGGTTGACCTGGCTGGGCCCGCCCAACCACTGCCGCGCAGAGGCGAAGTTGGGGTCGTTCCAAGGGACGGTCGGGTAGGCGTTGAGGAACGGGTCCGCGCCGAGGAATCCGTACTGGATGCCGACGCCGGGCAGCTCGAGGTCGTCGAACGCGCCTGGCACGAAGAAGCGGTGCAGGCGGTGGTAGACCTCGGGCCCCATCCAGCAAGGCTGGATCGACTGAACCACGCCCGACATGGGCCCCTGCGTGAGCTGCACGTCGAACAGGGCGTTGGCCAGCCCGGGCTCGGTGGCAGAGATGGAGTCGACCACCGACCCCACCGATCCGGCGATCGCGACGAGACCCGACGGGTCGGTGGCGTCGTAGATCCAGGAATCACCCGTGTAGGCCACGAGGGAGATCCGGTCGCCGGGGATGCGCTGGGCGATCACGGCGTCGAGCATGTCGCCGACCGCCTGGCTGAGGTTCTCATCGGTGAACCGGCTCATGCGGCTGATGTCGAACCCGACCACGATGTCGCGGTTGCGCATCGCGGCGCGCGCGGAGGCGGCGACCACGACCCGTCCCCCGTTGGTGGTGTCGCCGCCCGTGAGGGCCGCCGCGAGCGGGTAGAACAGGGTCTGGATGCCGCCGTTCCCGGTCTTGGCGGTGACGGTGACGGCTTGCTGACCGGTGGGGGTCTCGCGCCAGGCGTTGTCGCGCGCCTGATTCCAGCGCCACTCGCCCCAGTCGATGTCGACGATGGCGTCCATGCCGGCCACGCCGCCCGCGAGCCCGCGCCCCATCACGAAGTTGGTGGCCCGGTTGGCCGAGATGGTGGCACGACCGCGGCTGCTGCCCCGGCGGATCTCCATCAGGGCTGCATAGGTTCCCGCCTCAGCGGCGTTCTCCACCGACACCCGGGCAGCGCGAAGCCGCCCGATGTCGATGGCGAGCGCCATGAAGGCGAACAGGATGCCTGATGTCACGATGAACAACAGGGTGTAGTTGCCTCGACGCGTGCGCATGCCGCTGCCCCAGGGAATCCAGGCAGAGCGTAGCACCCGTCAACCCGACCCACAAGGAGTCCCCGACGGCCCCGATCCCCCTGTTGCTCTTCCTTTCCTCCGCGTTCTCCCACCCCTTCGGCGAGCGGTACGCCGCGGTGTCCACCGACGTCCTTGTCGAGCCAGACCAGGTGCGGGTCGAAGTGGTCGCGGATGTGCCGTATGCACTCGCCGACGCGATGGTGGGACAGGGCGCCCCGCGGTCCCGCCTGCTGGAGATCCTGCCCGCGCAGCTGCGCATCGTGATCGATGGGCAGGAGCGGACGCCCACGGTCCAAAACCAGGCGATCGAGCCGGATCTCGTCACGGCCCATGCCGACCTGTACCGGTTCGAGCTGACCGTCCCGACCCCGTCTCCCCCCCAGGAGATCGCGGTCGACAACGGCGCCCTGGTCGCGACCCCCAGCTGGGTTCGGGCGGCCGCATGGGTGCCCTCGGGAGCCACCGTGGTGTCGTACAACCTCTCGGAGCCCACCCGGTTCGGCCCCCTCGATGGCACCTGGACCCAGAGCCGGCTGGCCCGTCGGACCCAGGTCACCCTCTCGCCGACGCACGATCCCATCTCGCGAACGCTGGCCGTGCGCGGTCCGCGCCGTGGCGCATCCGACGTCCTCGCGCGAACGCTCTCCTCCCGCTGGTGGGACGGGACGAAGGATCGGGACACGCTGGCCATCGTCTCCATCCTCGCCGGGGCGTGGGGAGCGGCCTCGACGAGCCTCCCCTCCCCGTCCCGCCGCCACCTGGTCCTCGGCCTCCTCGCTGGCGGAATCGTGGGAATGGGCCTGGCGAGCGGGATGCCCGACGCCGGACCGCTCGTGGCGCTCGGGGGTGCCGTCGTCGCCATGGCGCGGCCGAGGTGGCGCATCGCGGTCTGCGTGGCGTGGGCGGTGGTGGGCTCCGCACCGATCCCGGAGCTGGGCCTCGCCGCGGGGAGCCTCGGCGCCGCGCTGGGGGCGGGCATCCGTGCGCACCGGTCCCGTCCCTCCCCTCCGACGTCCGCGACACCCAGCGCCCGAGATCGCCTCCCGTGGCTGCTGATCGCCGTGACGACCGCCGGGTTCGGGTGCGCGCGGTGGCTGGGCTGAGGGCGCTCAGCCGCGGCGTCGACGCCGGGCCAACCAGTCCGCCAGCACGCGGGCATACCGCTCGACCACCTCGGCGTCCGACGGCTCGAACCGGCGGCCACCCGGTGGATTCATCAGCTCGATCACCCCGAGCACGACCCCACCCGCCACCGCCGGGACCGCGAGGATCTGCCGCGTGGCGTACCCGGTGATGGCGTCGATCGCCGCGTAGTGACGGGGGTGACGCCCCGGGTCCCCGACGATCTGGGGCCGCTGGGTCTGCACGGCGTACCCCGCCACCCCGGTGGTCGGTGGGAGGCGCACCCCCTCCAACGACGGCCCCTCCGGCCCGTCCGCCACGACGAACTGGAGATAGCGACCCTCCAGCAGCAGCACGGCGCCGGAGTCGCTCGGCACGGCCTCCCGTGCCGCCTTGAGCGCCCGGGCACACGCGGCGCGGACGTCCGAGGCCCCTTCGATGCCCCGTCGCACCCCGTCGGTGGTGTCCGGGCGGTGAGGGCGGACCGTCCACAGCGCGCCGTCCACCGAGGCACTCCAGCCCTCGTCCCGCCGCCGGGCCTCAAACTGCGCGATCTCCGGCGCGGCGTCGTCGTCCCCCGACAGCACCGCCTCAACCAGCGCGGACAGCGGGTGCCCCGCGAGCACGGCCCGGCCCTCTTCCCCCTGCCGGGCGACCCAAAAGGCCTGGTTCCGCGGTCGGCGCGACACGCGTTCCTCCGTCTCGTGCCCCTGTTCTAGCACAGCCCCCTGCCCCCTGGCCGTCGACAGGGTGCAGCGTGTTGGCTACGCGCGCGGCCGGAGGTGCCGGTCACGCGGATGGTCAAGATACGAGCTGCCGTCACAAAGGCGCGGTCGAGCTCGCCTCGGGCTTCCCGTGGGATCGTCACGGGAGCAAAGAGTAGGGGATTGTCGGCGCCCAGGAACCCGCGCAGCATGGGGTAGAGGTCGCGTGACCCCCCGCGGCCTTCGATGAAGTTCAGGAAGTCGCCGCTGCGCGTGAAGAAGGGCACGGGGATGATGCTGCGCGCCGTGTTGGTCAGCTGAATGAACTTGGCCGCCTCGGAGGGGTCCGTGCACAAGCTCTGGTCGGCGATGACCGAACAGAGCCGCGCCAACAAGACCTCGGGCGGCGCCTCGTTGGGGTTGACGGAACCGCTGCCGTAGATGGTCACGGCCCGCGCC
>JAUHWK010000019.1 GCA_030424555.1 bacterium
TGGCGGAGCAGCGGTCGGCGCTGCGGATCGTCGCCTGCACTCCGGAGGCCCGGGCGGTGGGGGTGTCGGCGGGGATGACGGTCGCCGACGCGCGCGCCCAGGTGGAGGGACTGATCTGTCTGCCGTGGGACGACGCGGCCGAGGCGGTGGATCGGGCCGCGTTGGTGCGCTCCCTGGCCCGGGTGTGCGACCGGGTGCGGTCGGAGGCCGACGAGGTCGTCCTGTTCGAGATCGGGGCCGTCACCACGCTGTACGGGGGCGAGGAGGCGGTGGTGGCCCGGGTGCGCGAGCAGCTGGAGGACTTCGGGCACGTGAGCCGGGTGGCGGTGGCGGATCACCCTCGGGCGGCGTGGGCGCTGGCGCGATCGGCGCCGGGGGATCGTCCGGTCCAGATCGTGCCGCCGGGCGACGGAGCCTCGGCGCTGGGGGATCGGCCGATCGGATCGCTGGGTCCCTCCGAGACGCTGGCAGAGGCCCTGCGGGCGTTGGGGATCCGCACCGTGGCGCCGTTCGCGGGCCTCGATCCCGCGTCGATCGCGGGCCGGTTCGGGGCCGAGGGGGTGTGGCTGCACGAGGCGGCACGGGGGCGTCCGGGGCCGCCATGGTTGTCGCTGCCGCCCGCGCGGGCGGTGGAGCCGGTGCCGGTGCCGCTGGCGTCTCCGGTGGAGGATCTCGCGGGCTTGGAGCCCTTCCTCACACGAGGGCTGTCTCGCCTGCAGCAAGGGCTGCGGGCGCGGGGAACCCGGGTCGCAGATCTGGAGCTCCGGCTCGATCTGGAGCGTGGGCCGGCGGTGCGGGTGCCGTTGCGTCCGGCCCGTCCCACCCGGGATCCCGGGCTGCTGGCGGGGTTGCTGCTGGAGCGGCTCGGGGCGCTTCGGCTGGCCGCACCGGTGTTGGGCCTGTGGCTGCTGCCCCGCGAGGAGGTCGTCGACGAAGGCCTCCAGCCCGGCCTGCACGACCGGCGGGAGACGGGCCCGGCCTGGGAGGCGCTGTGCTCTCGGCTGCGCGACGTGCTCGGCGACACCGCGGTCGTGCGGGCGGTCCCCCAGGAGGCGTGGCTCGAGGAAGAGGCTTGGATCGCCGTGCCGATCGGCGATCCCTTGCCACCGGTGGGAGATGGGTGCGAAGACGATCCCGTGGAGGCCCAGGAGGGTGCGGCCTGGCGGGCTCCCCGTCCCCGTCCCTCCCGGCTCCGGCCGATCCCCCTGCCGGTCGACGTCACGGAAGATGGCCGCGGCCGGCCGTGTCACCTACGCGTCGCCGGCGGGGTGATGGCGGGGCTACGCCACGTCCGCGGGCCGGAGGTCCTAGAAGACGGCTGGTGGCGGCCCGAGGGAGGGGGCCGCCGCGAGGCCTGGATCGCCGCCACCCCCGAGGGACCCGTCTGGCTCGTGAAGCAGCGCGGTCGCTGGGGGATGGCGGGCCTCTTTGATTAGGGGCTGCGGGATTCGGGGTTTAGGGCCGTCGCCTGGCTTGGTCTCGACGCGGGATGCGGCGTCAGGTCTCCTCGACGATGCGCTGCATCGCCTTCGTCGGCCTTCCTTGCCTCCCACGCCGATCCCGGCGCCATGCTCGGCCCGAAACCCCTCATCCCTCCGCAGGGGCTCATTGGGACGGTCGTTGTTCCGTCCCTTCGGGACGGTTGTCCCTTCGGGACGGTTGTCCCTTCGGGACGGGGTTCCTTCGGGACGGTTGTCCCTTCGGGACGGGGTTCCTTCGGGACGGTTGTCCCTTCGGGACGGTTGTCCCTTCGGGACGGGGTTCCTTCGGGACGGTTGTCCCTTCGGGACGGGGGTTCCTTCGGGACGGGGGTTCCTTCGGGACAGGGTTTGTTTGGGACGGGGGTCTACGGTGGGGTGGGGTTGGGAGGGGTGAGGCCGAGGGCGAGGCCGGTGGCGATCCAGGCCATGGGGTGGTGCCACAGGTCGGTGACCAGGGACATGCCGGCGGTGGCGGTGAGGCCGAGGAGGAGGCCGGCGGCGTGGGGATCGGTGCGGGCGCGGAGGAGGGGGGCCACCGTGGTGATGGCGAGGGCGGTGAACGCGAACAGGCCGATCAGGCCGGTCTCGGCGAGCAAGCCGAGGGGGGTGCTGTCGGGCCACTTGGGCAGGGCGCCTGCGTGCATGCCCATCGAGTGGGTGCCGAAGCGTCCGGGGCCGACCCCCAGCCAGGGATGGCGCTGCCACAGGGTCCAGGCCGCCTGGGCGAGGTCTTGGCGCATCGCCACCCCGCCGTGGCCGATCGCGGTCTCCAGGGCTGGGTCGGCCACGGCCGCGAACCGGCGGGCGAGCCCGTGGAGGTCGAAGAACACCAGCGCGCCCCCTCCCCCCAGCACGGCGATCCGGGCGCGCATGCGGCCCGACCAGGGACCGCCCTGGGCCAGCAGGACCCCGATCAACGGCAGCGCGAGCACCATGGCCATTCGACTCCGGGTGGCCAGGGGGACGACCAGCAGCAGGCTCGTGAGGACGACACGCGTCCACGCCTTGGATCCGCCATCGGGCGCGTCGCGCAGGCCCACGACGACGAAGGGGATGAACAGGTACGCGGCGGTGGCGAACAGCAGGGGGCCAGCGAACAGCCCCTGGGCGCGCACGTCGTAGGTGGCGGCGGGGTCGAGCGACCTCCCGACGACGTCCAGGCCCGCTGCGAGCACACCCGCCCCCACAGCGACGGCGACCAGGCCCCCCACCGCGAGGAGGAGCTCCGTGCGCTCCACCCGGCGCACGGACCAGGCGACGGCCACCGCCACGATCGCCTGGGCGGTCACCACGGAGGCCAGCCGCAGGGCGGCGCCGGGGGCATCGCTGGCGAGTGCGGAGGCGGTGACAGCCCCCACCGTGGCGAACAAGGCTCCCCACCACGGCCGCGGCAGCGCTCGGTCCTCGACGGGGACACGCACCACGGCGAGCAGGACCAGGACGGCCCCGGCGATCTTGACCGCCGACAGGGGCAGGCCGGCGATCGCCAGCGGGGCGACCCCGGCTTGTCCGAGGAACAGGGCCCCGACCAGGGAGACCAGGCCTGCGAGGAGCCACGGGTCGTGGTCGCGGGCCGTGCCCGTCATCTCACCCGCCGGCCAGCGCGGTGGCGACGGCATCGCAGCGGGCCGCGATCGCGGGGGAGACCGTGGGAGGATCGGCAGGGTCGACCGGTGGCGCCGTCCACGCGGGCCCCGCCTCCGACAGGCCGACCGCGTCGAGGGCCTGGGCCACCCGGGAAGGGTCGTCGAGGGCCACGTGCCGATCGACGGCCGGGGTGAGGGCGCCCTCGTGGCGCAGCGCCCAGGTGAGCGCGGCGGCGTCCGCGGGACCGACGGCGTGGTCGAGCAGATCGGCGAGCGCGTCCTGGGCGTCCTCGTCGAGCTGGATGCCCGCGAGGGACCCCTGACCCTGGGCGCCTTGGGCGAGTGCGTCGAGCGCGGCGCGTCCTCCGTCCTCAGACCGCGTGATGCGCTCGGCGACCGCGGCCTGCCAGGGACGCCAGCACCACCACACCGTGGCCTCGGGGTGGGCGCGGCGCAGGGAGTCCACGCGCCCGGCATCGGCGGGGGCGGCGAGGAACAGCACATCGGCGGGGGTGGCGTGGACGGCCAGCGCGGCGGCGTCGGGGGAGGCCACCGCGCCCTCCGGGACCGGCCAGGCGTCTGCGATCCCGAAAGCGCCCACCCGGTCTCCCGCCCACCGCACGAGGGCTTCGACGCCGCCGAGGTCGTCGCCGGTGACGATCACCAGCCGGGTGATTCGGTCGTCGTCGGCGTCGAGCCACTGGTTGATCGCCTTCTTCGTGGTACGCCACCATGCAGCGAACGGCGGGCGGGCCCCAGGGGCGGTGCGCGTCGTCCCGGTGACGTCGTCGGGCGTGTCCATCGGATCCTCCGAACGCCGTCGGTATCCCGGGACACCCACGACCGGAGGACGGATGGCACGCAGCGGACGCAAGGGTGGCAAGTCGCGATCGGCCGCACCGCACGCGCGCAACGCGGCGGCCAAGCGGGGGATGCGCCCAGGGGCCGCCGTGTACGTGGGCCCGGAGCGCACCGAGGCGATCCATGTGCGGGTCCTCGACTACGACGACGAGGCCGTCCGCATCGAGGAGAACCCGTCGGACGACGCGATGGCGGGCTGGAGTCAGTCCCCCACCGTGACCTGGGTCGATCTGGACGGGGTCCACCTCACCGACGACGTCGTCCGCATCGGCGAGCAGTTCGGGCTGCACCCCCTGTGGATCGAGGATCTCCTGCACCCCGGCGGGCGTCCCAAGGTCGAGCAGGTCGGCGATCAGCTGTTCATCCGCCTTCGGATGATCCGTCCCCCCGCTGGCGCTGACGATCCCCCCGACGTCGAGACGATCGGCCTCGTGCTGGGGCCCACGTGGGTGCTTAGCTTCCAGGAGCGGCCGGGGGATGTGTGGGACGCGGTCCGCGAGCGCATCGTGGAGAAGCGGGGACGGATCCGGTCCAAGGGGGCCGACTACCTGATGCACGCCCTGCTCGACGCGGTGGTCGACGCGTACTTCGGGGTGCTGGAGCACCTGGAGCTGCGGGTGGACGATCTCGAGGACGCGGCACTCGCGAACCCCGATGCCGCGCTGCCCGGGGCGATCGCCACGCTCAAGTCCGATCTGGGGACGGTCCGCGCCGGGGTCTGGCCGGTGCGGGAGGCGCTGAGCCTGCTGGTGCGGGAGCGGGGGGTGCTCATCTCCGCGGAGGTCGTGCCGTTCTTCCGCGATGTCCTGGACCACCTGGCCCAGGTGGTCGACCACGTGGACTCGATGCGCGAGCGACTGCTGGGGGCGATCGAGCTGAGCCTGGCGGTCAGCGGACACCGCCTCAACGAGATCATGCGGGTGCTGACCATCGTGAGCACCCTGTTCCTGCCGATGACGTTCCTGGCAGGCATCTGGGGGATGAACTTCGACCTCATGCCGGAGCTGCACACCACCTGGGGCTACCCGATCGCCTTGTTCACGATGATCGGAAGCGCCGTGGCGATGGTGAGCTGGTTCCGGGGGCGCGGCTGGCTGTGACGACCGGTCCCCGTCGGCTACGGGGAGCCGTCCACGTGCCCAGGAGCTCCCGATGACGTCCACCCGCGATCTGGAAGGCCGAACCGCCCTCGTCTGTGGGGCCAGTGCCGGGATCGGCCGTGCCACGGCGGCCGCCCTCGCGGCGCGCGGGGCTGTGGTCGTGGGGCTCGCCCGACGCGCGGATCGCCTGGCGACGCTCGTGGCAGGAATTCGTGCCGCGGGCGGGGACGCGCGGGCCCTCGAGGCCGACATGGACGATCCGGAGGGCCTCGCCGCCGCGGTGCAGGGGCTCGACGCCACCGTGCTCGTGCACAACACGGGGGGCCCGCCCGGTGGCCGGTTGCTCGACGACCCGCCGTCCAAGCTGGCGTCCGCCTTCCAGCGCCACGTCCTCAGCGCTCAGGTGCTGGTCCAGGCGCTCCTGCCCACGATGACCGCGAGCGGGTACGGCCGCATCGTGTGCGTCACCAGCACCTCGCTGCGGGAGCCGATCCCCGGTCTGGGCACCTCAAACACCATCCGCGCCGCGATGGGGGGGTGGGCCAAGACCCTGTCGGGTGAGCTGCCGCCGGGGGTGACGATCAACACCGTGATGCCGGGGTTCACCGACACCGATCGCCTCACCTCGCTGATGGAGGCCCGCGCTGCGCGGGAGGGCACCACGCCCGACGCGGTGCGGGCAGCCTTCATCGCCCAGGTCCCCGAGGGGCGCCTGGCGGATCCGGAGGAGACCGCGGGCGTCATCGCGTTCTTGTGCAGCCCCGAGGCCGCCTATGTTCGTGGCCAGGCCATCGCCGTCGACGGCGGTCGCTTGCGCTCCACCTGAGGGTATGCGTGGACTACGACGTCTTCTTCAGCATCAGCCGCACCCCGGTCGACGGTCACACGCCGTCCGAGGCCGCGATGTTCCAGTCCTTCTTGCGGGAGGTCCGCGCCGCCGATGCCGCCGGCTACGGCGTGTGCTGGGTCGCGGAGTCCCACCTGTCGACCGAGGTCCAGAAGGGCAACCGCCGGCCGGTGGTCCCGCACTGGAAGGGGGAGATCGGACTCAACACCAACCTTCCGCTGCTCGCGCAGTGGGTGTTCGATCGCACCGAGCGCATCGAGGTCGGCAGCGCGGTGATGAACATCGTCGCGATGGGGGGCCCGATCGCGGCGGCCGAGAAGGTGGCGTCGATGCTCGCCCTGCACGGGCTGGATCCGCAGGAGTCCCGGCGCCTGCACCTGGGCTTCAGCGCGGGGCGGTTCGACTTCATGAACGAGGCGACGGGGATCGTGCCGCGGTCCGATCTCGAGCGCGTCGCGTGGCCTGCCCTCAAGAACCGGATCTTTCGGGAGGCCACGGAGGTGTTCCTGCGCCTGCTCGGCGGGGAGACCCTGTGCAGCGATCAGGTCACCGCGCCGTCCGTCCGTCGGGAGGACGTGTGGGTGCGGGCGACCTGCCGGGGCTGTGGTCACAGCTGGGATCTGCCCTTCTTCGCCGCCCCCAAGGCGCGGTGCAGCCGGTGCGGCAGCGAGGACACGGCGTGGGACGACGTGTTGTGGAAGGCGATCGTGCAGGCAGCGGGTGGGTCCGACAGCGGTCGGGTCGACTTCGACCGTCGCTGGACCTTCGAGTCGCTGCGCATCATTCCCGAAGACTGGCGTCGTGATCTGCTCCAGCTGGTGATCGGCAGCCACGATCCCGCGGTCCAGGTGCTGGCGAACCAGTGGGCGCCCGTGCAGGTGTTCAACCTGTCGATCACCCGTCCCGCGGTGATCGAGGCCACCCACACCCGCATGGCCGAGGCCTACCATCCCGACGGTGGGGCCTGGCGCCGAGGGCACATGCCCCGCACGACCTTTGTGTTCCTCGACCCCGATCCGTCCCACGACCGGGAGACGGCCGACCGGGTGGCGCGCGCGCGGGCAGAGAAGGCGCTGGGGGCGTACTGGACCGCGCTGCAGGGCACGCTCGATCCGGGGCGGGTCGAGCAGGCGGCCGACAACGCGCTCATCGGCGGTCCCGACACCATCGCCGAGCAGATCGTCGCCCGGTTCCACCCCGAGGACCGCCTGATGCTGTGGTTCGACTTCTTCGAGCACGACGCGGGGCGGGTCAGCGAGGACCTCGCCGTGTTCATGGAGGAGGTCGTGCCCCGGGTGGCGGCCCTGCATGCGGAGGCAGGCCATGGCGGATGAGTCGTCCCACAGCGCCGTGACGCCCGGTCGTCCGGGATCGTCGTGGTACCCCGACGATCCGCTGGGACGGTCGACCGAGGGCATCCCCACCGGGCGCGACGTCCAGTGGCAGCCCCTGGTGGACCACCGCCGGTTCGGCGTCAGCGAGAACACGGTCCACGGCGCGGTGGCGTGGGTGCACGGCGACGAGGTGGTCCACAGCTTTGGCGGCGACGTCCTCTGCTACGGCCGCAGCATGATGAAGCCGCTGCTGATGAAGGTGTTCGCCGACGTGCTGGCGCCGGAGCTCGACGAGGCCCAGCGCGCGATCGCGGTGGCGTCCCACAACGGCGACACCGAGCACGTCTCCGCTGCCCAGAGTATCCTCACCCGGCCGGAGTGGGGCTTGATGCAGACCCCGCTCGACGTGCCCCTGGTGCAGTTCGGGCGCCAGGTCCGGCGTCCGCGGCGGTGGTACCACACCTGCTCTGGCGAGCATGCGGCCCTGCTGCGCGGCTGCCGCCTCAAGGGGTGGGAGCGGGTCGGCTACACGCTGCCCACCCACCCGATGTTCGAGGCGTACCTCGACGTGCTGCGTCGGTTCCTCGGGGAGGACTGGAAGCCCCTGCGGGTGGCGCGCGACGGGTGTGGCCTGCCCACGGTCTCCAACACCGTCACCGAGCTGGCCCGGCTGTGCTCCGGGCTGGCCCGCACGCGCGGCGAGGACTGGATCTGGGACGCGATGGTGGCTCGGCCCGATCTGGTGGGCGGGTTCAACCGGCTCGACTCCACCATCCTCAAGGCGTGCGAAGGCCAGGTGCTCGCCAAAGAGGGCGCGGACGGCTTGCTGGGGATGGCGATCGTCCACCCCGACTACCCGCAGGGCCTGGGGGTGGTGATCAAGATCGCCCACGGATGGAACAGCCGGGCGGCCTGGGTGGTGGCGCGCGGTGTGCTCGGGGTGCTGGGGTTCACCCTGCGCAATCCGTACCCGCTGCACCGCCAGAAGGCGTTCCTCGTGCCGGGGGTCGTGCCGGATCGCTACCTGGAGGCCCTGCGCGGGCTGCCCACCTGGGACGAGTGGGATCCGGACGACGATCACTGGGACGGCACGGCGGGGTGGACCGATCCGGCAGAGCGCGCCTGACGTCCTTGGGGCGGGCCCTCGTAGCGGACGACGTGGAGATCCACCGGCCCCTCCTCGCGCGTGAGGCAGGGGATCCGGCCCTCCATGGTGGGCTCGATCGTGGCGAACACCCCTCCGGTGTCCTCCAGGACCTCGCAAGCACCGCCCGGAACGACCGCCGCAGGGGACGTGGCCACCAGGAACCCGAGCCATTGCCCACGGGGGACCGGCGCGACGACGAGGGCATCGGACGCCCGCCACGGGGGGGCGTACACGATCGGGGCACCCAGCACTTGGAGCAGCTCGCCGGCGACCTTGCAGGTGCCCATCGGCCGGTCGGCCGGGAACACGACGTCCTCGCGACCCGCCAGGCGCACGGTGACACGGGCCCAGCCGTCCTCGACGGCGCAGGACAGCCGACGGTCGTCGCAGGCGCAAGCGCCGTCCGCTGCGCCGGGGACCGCCACGGGGCGCGCACCGAGGTGGACGAAGGCTTCGGGGTGGTCGGCCCAGGTGGGGTCCTGGACCGGAATGGACACGGTGGTCTGCAGGGGGACGCGCGCAGCGCACGCCGTCAGACCCCCCAGCAAGAGGACAACATGGCGCACGGGCACTCCAGGGCGTGGGTCGCGGAGTTTGTTTGCATCGAGGGTGCCAACCGCGAGGATCCCCTGTTCATCGCCTCCTCGGCGCGCGATCCGGACAGGCTGTCGACCTCGGACAATCCGTCATCCGGTCCTCGACATCCCGTCATCGCTGTCGGGTGGAGCCGACCGGGTCCTGGGGCTAGGACCGGGGCATGGAGGACGGATGCGGACCTGGGTGTGGATGGTGGGGCTGAGCCTCCTGCCGGGCCTCGCGCTCGCAGACACGGACACGGACACGGATGGCGTCGACAGCGACACGGACCTCGTCGACACGGATCCGGCGGACTCCGACAGCGATGGCGGGGACAGCGACAGCGACGACAGCGACACGGGCGACACCGAGGAGCCTGGGGACACGTCGGACCCCGTCGACACGGATGGGAGCGTCCCGCCGTCGGCCGACACCGACGGGGTCGTCCACCCTGGGGATCCGCCCTTGGTGGGACCCGCGGAGGGTTGGCGCGGCGGGTGCCCGGGCGGATCGGACGGATCGGCGGCGATGGGCTTCCTGCTGGTGGGTGGGCTGGCCCGTTCACGGCGTCGTCGGATTAGGTGAGCGGACGAGCCCGCGGAGCCTTCGTGATCCCTGTCGTCCGACGACCTGACCTCGACTTCTCCGATGTCCGCCGCGACTGGTTCGACGGCAACCTGCTGATCAGCCTGCGGACGGATGCCTTGCACCTGCTGTTCCCGTCCGGGGAGCAGTTCTTCGTGCGCAGTGTGCTCCGGTTCCGCGATCGCCTGAGCGACCCGGAGCTCGTCGAGCGCGTGCGGGCGTTTGCGGGCCAGGAGGCGATGCACGGCAAGCTGCACGAAGCCGCCTTCGAGGCGCTGGAGAGCCAGGGCTACGAGTACCGGTCTGCACTCGAGGCCTACGAGCACCTCGCGTGGAAGGTGCTGGAGCCGTGGGGCTCGGACGTGATGAAGCTCAGCGTGACGGCCGCGCTGGAGCACCTCACCGCGTCGTTCGCCGCGCGCGCGCTGGTCGACGGTCGGATCGACGGCATGGACGCGCCGATGTCGGACCTGATGCGCTGGCACGCGGCCGAGGAGATCGAGCACCGCGACGTCGCGTTCGACGTGCTCACGGCGGTCGACGGCCGGTACGTGGTGCGGGCGGCCGGGATGATCGCGGCGCTGGTGGGCCTGGGTGTGATGTGGTCGCGCCTGTTCTTCCACCTCAAGCGACAGACGCCCGAGCTCACCCCAGAGCGCCTGCGCCAGGAGCGGGCGGCGCTGGCCGCGAAGGGCTGGACGCACCGGTTCATCCTCCCGCGCGCGCTGCGCTACCTCAAGCCGGGCTACCACCCGCGCGACGAGGATCTGGACCCCCTGGCGACACAGGCGCTGCAGACGCTGGGACTGATTGCCGCCTGATCGGGGGTCGGGGCGCGTCGAGGAGCAGGGATGCAGGGACAGGTGCTGATCATCGGTGCGGGGCCGGTCGGGCTGGCGATGGCCAAGGCGCTCCGCGAGGCCGACACGTCCTACGTCCAGGTCGAGGCGACCGATCACGTCGGCGGCAACTGGGCCCACGGGGTGTACGCCACGGCGCACATCATCAGCAGCCGGCGGACCACGCAGTACCCCGACTGGCCGATGCCCAAGGACTACCCGGCGTTCCCATCGGCGGCGCAGATGTGTGCGTACTACGAGGCGTTCACCGACGCGCACGGCTTGCGGGAGAGCATCCGGTTCGAGACCGAGGTCACGCGGTGTGCGCCCGTCGACGGGGGCGCGTCGTGGACCGTGGCCTTTGCGGACGGGTCCACGGAAGCGTTCGACACCGTGGTGGTGTGCAACGGCCACCACTGGAAGCGGGTGTGGCCGCGCTGGATCGAGGACTTCGACGGCGAGGCGCTGCACAGCAAGGACTACAAGCACCCCGACCAGCTTCGCGACAAGGCGGTCCTCGTGATCGGGGGCGGCAACAGCGGGTGCGACCTGGCCAGCGAGGCCGCGCGGGTGTCGGCCTCTTGCGACTGGTCCCTGCGGCGCGGGTACTGGTTCTTGCCCAAGCTGGTGGGGGGGATCCCCACGATCGAGCTGGCCCGGGCAGACTGGCCGGAGTCCCTGCAGAAGAAGGCGCTCAAGCGGATCATCCGGTTCACGCTCGGCGACTACACCCGCTACGGCCTGCCCGCGCCCGACCACGACCTGTACGAGACCCACCCGACCATCTCGTCGGAGATCTTCCACTACCTGCGCCATGGCCGGGTGCAGGTCCGGCGGGACGTCGCCTCCGTGTCGGGACGCACCGTGACCTTCACCGACGGCGAGACCGGGACCTTCGATCTGATCGCGTGCGCGACCGGCTTCGACGTGGCGTTCCCCATGCTGCCCGACGGGATGGTCCCGGTGCAGGGCAAGACCCCCGCCTTGTACGGCAGCGTGTGCCGACCCGAGGTGCGCGGCCTGTTCGTCGTGGGCGCCTACCAGCCCCGCTACGGCCTGGGACCGATCGTCCGGCCCCTGGCGGTGGAGGTCGCCCACTGGATCGCGCTGGAGCGCGACACGGGCGTCGCCACCGGCGAGGTCCTGCGCTCGATGGGCGTCACCCCGCCCACCACCCACCTGGTCGGACCGTTCGACGCGATGCGCAAGCTGCGGTGGGCGCGTCGTCTGCGGCCGGTCCTGCGGTGGCAGGCCAAGCGGCTGGCGTCGGCGTGACCACACCCGGCGGCCGCCGCCCGGTGTTCGAAGGCGTCCTGGGCGCCCTCGGGGGCTTGGTGTCGGCGCTGGTGTACGTGGCCCCCGGCCTGTCGGACCCGATCACCTCGGAGGAGGCCTCGGGGGTTCGGGGTGGTCCCTGGACCGACCTCCTGGTGGGCTGGGACGCGCCGACCAACCCGCCGATCTTGCTGTGGGCGGCCAATGGCCTGGCCGACGGGGTGGCGGTGGTGGACGTGGGGCGGGCGATCGCGTTCCTCGGCACGCTGGTCGGGTGTGCGGTGGTGGGGTGGACGATCGGGCGCCGGGGCGGGTGGACGCTCGGGGTGCTCGCCGGGGCCGTGATGGCCTGGATGCCGCCGCTGGTGCTCGATGGGGCCCGGGTGCGTGGGTACGGCCCGTCGGTGGCGCTGCTCGCGCTGCACACGCTGGCCTGGCTGCGCCTGGCCGAAGGCGACGATCGCCCCGGAGTCCGGGCGCTGCGGGTGCTCACCGGGGGCCTCGCCGTGTACGCGCACTACCTGACCGCCCCGCTGCTCGTGCTGCACGCGGCGGCGTGGTGGAGCGTCGGGGATCGGGGACGGCGTCACCCCCGGGACCTGGGCGCGATCGGGCTGATGTGGGCCCCCACGGCCGTGTGGCTGCTGGGGGACGGCAACCCGCCACGCGACGCCCGGGAGCCCTTCGACCGGGTGCTCTGGTACGTCCTGGGGTTCTCCGCCCAGCGGGCCCCCCTGTCCTGGCCGGTCTTGATGAACCTGTGGCGGGAGTCGTGGGCCGTGCTGTGGGTGCCGGCGGCGCTCCTGCTGGCGGGTCCGTTGGCCGACGCGCGGGCGGTGGCCCTGCGTCGGGCCGCGGTGCTGCAGCTGGGCGCGCTGGTCCTGCTGGGCACCCAGTGGCTGGTGCGGGCCCCGGCGGCGGCCCTGGTGCTGCCTGCGACGGTGGGGGCGATCGCCCTGGGGATCGCGGCGGCGCCACGCTGGCGCGGGGCCCTCGTGGCGGTGCCGTTCGCCCTGTGGGCCGCGAGCGGGTGGCGGCACGCGGTGGCGCGGGACCCGTTCCTGCGGATGGCGGACGCCGACGAGGCCGTGGCCTGGATGACGGACCCGGCGCGGTCGGATCGCACCCTCTATGTGCCGGATCGCAGCGAGTTCGTCCGGATGGACCTGTTGGTCCACGGCGTGCCCCACGATGCGCCCTCACGCGGGCCGGCGCTCGCCCCCTGTGTCCCCACGCCGGGTGCCACGCTGTGTCGAGGGCAGCCTCCCGCGGGGGAGGCGTTCTTCCGCCCGTGGTCCGCGAACCAGGCGTTGCCGCGGGGCTGCACCGCCGAGGTGCGTGGCCGCGGTTGGGTCGTCATGGCGTGCGAGGCCCGGTGAGTCGAACCAGGTCGCGGGAGGGGGGATCCCGGGATCGACGGCCCGCCACGCGCCTGTCGAGCCCGGGTGTGGTGGCCGGGTTGCGGGTGGGGATCGCCGCGTTGGGGCGGATCGCTAGGTGGCGCGGGCCGTCTCGGGGTTCGTGTGGATGCCGGACGGGATCGGAGCGGGTCGCCAGCAAGGCAGTGTGATGCGAAGCCGTGTCGTGTCGTCGTCGAGGCGTTCGAGGTCCGCATGGCCGCCATGGGCGTCGGCGACATGTCGGATGAGGGCGAGGCCGATCCCGTGGCCGGGGGTGTTGGACGATCGAGCGGTGCGGCTGCGGAAGAAGGGCTCGAACACGTGGGCTGCGTCTGCGGGGTCCAGCCCGGGACCATGGTCGACCACGTCGACGCGCGCGTGGGTGTGGTCGGTGTGAACGTGGACGTGAACGCTTCCCGTGGAGAACTTCAGTGCGTTGTCGAGTCCGTTGGCGAGCATGATCGCGAGGAGGTGCTCGTCACCCCGCACCGTCACCTCCTGCGTCGAGACGTCGAGGCGCGCGCGCTGCGTCGCGCTGCGCTGCGCGACGGTGTCCATCACCAGCTCACCGAGGTCGATCGCGACCCCGGTGGACGCCAGGTCCGCCTCGGCGGTCCCGAGGGCCAGGAGCCGATGGACCAGCGCGATCAACGTGTCGACCTGTTGGCGGAGGCGTTGCGGAGGTGGTGGCCGCTCGACGTCCTGGGCCCAGAGGTCGATCTCGGCGGACAAGGACGTCAGGGGTGTTCGAAGCGCGTGGGCCGCGTGGCTCGCAAACGTCCGTGCTGTGTCCAGCGCAGCACCCAGGCGGGCCACAAGCGACACGACGGCGAGGCGCAGCTCCTCCAGCTCGACCTCTGGCAGGGGGGGATCGAGGGCCTCCACCGACGGCATCGCCGTGTGGATGCCGTCGAGGCGCTCCCGGAGGGCATCGATCGGGCGTACGACCCATCGCGCCCCCACAAAGCTCGCCCATCCTCCCACCAGAACGCCCGACAGCGTCCCGGAGAGGATCGCCATGGCGAACCAGAACGGACGGTGGGGCCGGTGGGGCTGGATGACGGAGAGGACGAGCACCGCCCCTTCGGCGTCGAACGCGACCGCGCATTCCCTACGGGGGAACCGCGGATCGGAGGCGTTGTCGGCGCACGATCCGACGGGCGGGGGGAGGGACCGGGAGGGGCTGGTGTCGTGCTTGTGGGGTGTTCGAACCGTGGCCTGGATGCCGGGGAGGTCGATCTGTTCCGCTTCGTGGACCAGCAGGTTCTGAAGCGTGCGCGGTCCATGGTGGCGCGCGAAGTGGGCCCGCTCATCGGGGCTGTCGTCCTCTGGGGCTTCGAGGAGCTCCTCGTGGATCTCGTCGGCGAAGTCTCGGGTGGCTCGAAGCAGGGCGGCGTCCTCCGCTGCGGTGATCGCGCCTGCGGCCGCGAGACCACTGACCATGGCGGAGATCGTCCCTCCCAGGGCCGCAGCGAGGGCGGCGGCCCACGCGACGCGGCGAATCATTGGGGTGGGATGAAGCGGGGGGGCTGCGGCCTCAGGGGTCGAGACGGATGGCATGGCCTTGCCCTCGTACGGTTTCGACGACGTCGCTGCCAAGCTTCCGGCGAAGACGGGAGAGGATGGTGTCGAGGCTCGCGCGGGCGCTGGCCGTGTCCTCTCCCCAGGCAGCCTCAAGGATGTGCTCTCGGCGGACGAGGTCCCCTCGGCGCGCGAGAAGGAGGTCGAGGACGGCCCACTCGCGGCGCGTGACGGGGACCTCGTCGCCTCCGCGCCACGCTCGGCGTGCGGACGCGTCGAGCGCCACGTCTCCGACGCGGAGGAGAGACGGACGGGTCCAGGGACCGCGGCGGGCGAGCGCGCGGATCCGCGCCCTCAGCTCCGCCATCGCGAACGGCTTGGTCAGGAAGTCGTCCGCGCCCGCGTCGAGGCCGGCGACGCGTTGCCCTACGTCTCCGTGGGCGGTCAGCAACAGGATGGGGACGTCGATGTCGCGTCCGCGGAGCTCTTGGCACAGCACCACGCCGTTGCCGTCGGCCAGCGCGACGTCGAGGATCAGCACCTCGGGTAGCTCGTCGCGCAGCGCCACCCGGGCCTCCGCACAGCTTGCGGCGACGCGGACGGTGTCATGGGTCGGGTCGAATGCTCGTTGCGCCAAGGCGCGCATCTCGGGGGCGTCGTCGACGAAGAGGAGTCGCATCGGATGGTCTGGGGCCGGGCAGGTGAGGGCGTGTACGGGTGGGACACCATGGCCTGGTCGGGCGGTGGGGACCCATGGAGGGTGTCGAGGCGCCGGGGCGATAGACGAAGGCGTCGGGGTCGTGTGTGGGGAGAACCGCGGTGGTGGTGGGCGTTCAGAACCCTGCCTGCAGCATGGTCCGCACGATCCCCTGGTCCGCCAAGAGCCCGGAAGTCGTGCGGATCCAGCCGCCGTCGACCTGCCAGCGAACCTCATCGCCGATGATGGGGATGGTCAGCCCGGCGATCGCTTCCAGGGTGGACCATGGCCCCGCGTGGGGAGCACGCTGGGTGAGGGCGGGGAGAGAGAACACCGACGACGCACGCACAGCGACGCCGACATGGCGGTGGGGACTCCACGTCAGCTCCCCGCGCCATCCGAGCAAGCCGGGGCGCCACCCGTCTTCGGCGACGAACCAGGCACCATACACCGCGGCGTGGACCACCACGTGCGACACCGCGAGTGAGCCCTCCAGCGCGAGCCGGGCTGCCATGTCCCGGTCGGGGTCCGGGCTGGTGTCCACGGCGGCGGATGCGGTCCAAGCACCGCGCAGTGCGCCACCCTGGCGATCGAATGGGTCCGTCGCCGAACCGCTGGGCGAGGCCCACCCCGCGCGGACCACCAGCTCGGGGGCGACACCCTGCAATGGACAGGGTGGTCCGGTCATGGTCGCCCAGCCGCAGGACGAGGTCTCCAGGACATCGGCGATTCCTTGGCCGTGGCTCGTTCGCGTGGACTGGCCCTGGGTGAGCGACAGGGCGCCGTGCCATCCTCCGGCCTCCTCCGTCATGAGCATCGCGCCAACCTGGCGCTCCGATCCGAACGCACGGGTGACGGGCGACCACTCCACCAGTGACAACGAGGCGAACGAGCCGTCCCGGTAGCGCGTGAACGGCACCTTGAGGACCCCGACACGCAGCGCGGTTCGCCGAACGCGCCCCTCGACCCAGGTCTCGATCAACTCCAGGGCCCGCGGAGCAAGGTTGAGGTTCACCCGCACCCGGAGGTGATCGTCGGCCAGGAACAGCTGGGAGTCGGCTCGCAGGCGTCGGATCTGGATGTCGCCGATGGGTGGATCGGATGCGTGAAACACGCCTGACGCGGCCAGCTGTCCCATCAGGGACACCGAGAGCTGGTGGTGGGGACCCAAGGCCAGCAACACGTCCGGTACGGACTCCGGCCATGGTCCCGGAGACGAGGGAGGTGTGGTGCGGGACGACTGGGGGGACGGTGGGGAAGCGACAGGATCGGGTTCTGTCGTGGGCTCGGAGGCCGCCGCGATGCCGGTGAGGATCGCGATCACCAAGGAGGTGAGCATTCCTCAGTCGTCCCGTTCGCTGCGGAGGACTTGGCCGGTGGTGGCGTCGACCTCGAGATCCAGCCGCGCGCCACCGGACAGCACGTCGACTTCGTAGTGCCAGCGACCGTTCCGCCCGGACTCGAGGGACCATTCTCCGGTTGGAGTGTGGTGGGCTCGGGTGAGGGACTCGGTGAGGGACTGCAGGGACAGCAGGCCCTGGTCCGGCGTGAGGACATCGCCGCCCGTGATCGCGTCCCCGCTGACTTCCGTCACCTTGCCTACCGGAGAGATCTCGAACTCGATCAGGGTGCCACGGGGGGGCTGGACCGTGAACTCGTCGTGCTCCTGGGCCACGATGCGACCTCCCGGGACCCACGCGGTGGCGGCAGGCGGCGGCGGTGGGGCTGCCGGGGACGGCGGGGTCGCTGGCGTCTGTGCGAACGCTGGCGGCGCCAGGGCGAGCACCACGACAAGGGTGTTCAGGAAGCGGCGGACGGGGGTGTGCGTCATGGGGGACCTCCGAGGGCGCGATCCGCACGGGATCGGGAGGCTTGCGTATCGGAGTCGTGCATGGCGCGCGCGCGAGGCATGGGGCCTCGTTCAGGTTGTGTCGAGGTAGGGTGGCGTGACGACGGTGGAACCGGCGTACCGGAGGGGCCGAGGTCCGGTGGCATCGCCTGCGGAGGTTCGGTGCCGCCCGACCTGACGCAGGGGATCGGGGGACCCGTTCCAGCATCCCCCGGAATCGGTCGCGCCCAAGTCGAACGCACAAGACCCCCCGACCCTACGCTGAGGATCGGGGGGTCCGTTGGGGTGTCCCGCCGGGACTCACTTCTTGGGGGGCTTCTCGATCGCCGTGATCACGACGGTCTCGCCGCCCTCCTTGACCAGCTCGAAGGGCTGGCCGGCCGGGTACTGCATCACCATGGCCTTGGCCTTGGCGGCGCGGTCGGTGGTGAACCCACCGACGGAGAGGATCACGTCCTCCTCGCGGATGCCGGCGGCGTAGGCGACGCTCTCCTCGTCGACCTTCTTGACCAGGACGCCGGGACCGTAGGTCGTCGAGCCGTCCTCCTGCTTGATCTTGATGTCGGAGAAGCTGATGCCGATGTCCTGACGGTTCCACACCAGCCAGTTCGGGATGGCGGTCTGGCAGGTCGGGGTGCCGGCGAGGTCGCGGCAGGCGTACAGGTTGCTGGAGCCGGGGCCGGTGACGGCGAGCTGGAGCCAGATGTCGGAGTACGCGGCGCTCTCGATCACGCCACGGGCCTCGGGCATCGACATGGCGGCCTCGCCACCACAGTCGTCATCGCACTCGTACTTGGGCCACTTGCGCTCGAGCTTGACGAGGATCTGCGGCGCGGTGTCCAGCTGGATGCGCTGGCACATCGGGGCGCCGCCCTCGGGGGTCTTGCAGGCGAACAGGGAGTCGCCGAAGCCCTTGTTGGCCATCTTGAACCAGGCGTCGTGCGAGCCGGAGGTGACGTGGAGCATCTCCATCTTCGCGGTGGGACGCCACTCGTCGAAGTACACCTGGGTGCAGGTGTCGACCGACTTGATGTCGGCGCAGCCCCAGAGGGTGTCGCCGCGGACGTGGTGGTGGATCACCCAGCCGCCGCCAGCGTTGTCGGTGGAGAAGGACTCGAAGCCCGTCGGGCCGCCGAGCCCGAGGGGGCCGGCCACGGCCGCCGAAGAGGCGGCGAGGGCGCCGAGGATGAGGGTACGCTTGATCATGGGGTTCCTCCCGTTGTCGCGCGGTGTCACAGCGCGTTCCGCCGGCCGGTAAGGAACTCCACGACAAATGTCAACGCCCGGTCACGGACCTCTCGCCGTGCTGTTCCCCTTCGGACACGTGGAGAACGACGGCAGGGACGGAACCTTGACGCTCAGGTCTCGCCTTTGACGAATCCCACCCACACCGGCCCGGTCTGGTCTGGGTCGCCCTCGACCGTGGCGAAGATGCGCCCGTCCACCGCGGTGGGCTCGTCGCTGAGGTCGACGGTCTCCGGATGCCGCCGGGCCCACCGACCGATGCCAGCATCGCGGGCGGCCTGGCGGTCCGCAGCGCGCAGGAGCGGATCGTCGCCGTCCCCGTGCATCGCGTCCACCAGCGCGTCCAAGCCAGGGCTCTGGGACCAGGGCATCGGGGCTCCGTGTCGAGGGGCGCGCGGGAACACGATCATCGTACATGGCGACGGTGCCCCTGTCTCGGCGATCGTGGCCGGGATTCGACACGGGAACGGCCCGGACGGTGACCCGCCGTCGGAATAGGCCCCGGGGGCTGGCGCGAGGACAAGCGGATGGACACCTGGAAGACCGTGCTCCTGATCGACGGGGAGAACCTCGACATGACGCTGGGGAACGCGATCCTGCGGGAGCGCCCCCGGCCGGAGCAGCGTCCGCGGTGGGAGCGTCTGCTGCGCCACACCGAGGAGACCTACGGCGGCCCGGTGCGCGCGCTGTTCTTCCTCAACGTGTCGCGGACCATGCCGTTCAACTTCCTGGCGGCCCTGCAGGCGATGGGGTTCACGCCGGTTCCGCTGGTCGGTCCCGAAGATCGCAAGGTGGTCGACGAGGCCATCGTCCGGACGCTCCAGGCGATGTGGACCCGCACCGGCAATGTCGTGCTCGGAAGCCACGACGCGGACTTCGTCGAGGGCCTGGTGCCGCTCACGGAGGACGAGGGGCGTCGGGTGGCGGTCGTCGGGTTCATGGAGATGTTCAGCCAGGAGCTGCGCGAGATGGAGGGGCTGGAGCTCGTCGATCTCGAGGACGACGTCCAGGCGTTCGACTTCGTGCTCCCCCGGATGCGCGCGATCGACATCGACGCGTTCGACCCGGCGCGGTTCCTGTAGGCCATGGCCGGCCGTGCTCCGACCGGGCCGGAGCTGGACGCCCTGCTCGCCGCGGTCCACGACCACGACCTGCGGGGCCGAGGGCGCCTGACCTGTGTGCGGATCGCCGTGCCGTCGGTGCTGGATGCGGACGTGGTGCGGGCGCTGCTCAAGGATCGGATGGACGGCGAGCACGGCCTGGCCGGCTGCGAGGTGGTCGTACGGGACGGGTCGCAGCTGCGGGTGCTCGGTGGGTTCTTCCGCTGAAGCGGCCTCGGTGGGATCGCATCCTCGTTGAACTCGGCTTTCACGTCCGATAGGGCGCTGGGCCGCTGGTCGACCGGTACGGGCCAGGGGATCGAGGAGCGCTCCATGTCCCGCCATCCCGCGCGGCCGCTGTGCGAGACCGGGGTGCGGACACGCGCCGGTCGCTGGCGTGCGCTGTGGG
>JAUHWK010000415.1 GCA_030424555.1 bacterium
CGTCCACCCAGCAGCCCCGAGCAGGTGTGCGACCCGCCCCGCGCCACGCACGGGCGCCGAGAAGTCGCTGCCGCGCTCGAAGCGGGCGGACGAGTCCGTGTGGATCCCCAGCGCGCGCCCCGTCTTGCGCACACTGACCGGATCGAACGCGGCGGACTCCAGCAGGACCGTGGTGGTCTGCGCGGTCGTCTTGCTCTCCTCGCAGCCGATCACCCCGGCGATCGCGAGGATCTTCACGTCGTCCGCGATCACGAGCGCGCCCTCGGGCACCTCGACCCGCTCGGTCGCAAACAGCGGCAGCGCCGTCTCCCCCGCCCGCGCCGTGCGCACCGTGATCGGCCCCTCGATCGTGTCGGCATCGAACGCGTGGGTCGGCTGCCCGATCTCCTTGAGCACGGCGTTCGTCGCGTCGACCACCGGGTGGACCGGCTCCAGTCCGCACGCCCCGAGCAGGGCGGTGGCCTCCGCGGGAAGCGCCGTGCCCTCCCCGGAACGCACCAGCTTGGTGAGGGTGTAGACCGGGCACAGGTCGCTGAGGACGACCAGCGGGTGGGGGCTGTCTCCCACCGTGAGATCGAGGCCCTCGGGCGCGCGCACCGCGGCCCCGGTGCGGCCCGACACCTCGGTGGCGATCCCCACCAGCGCGTGGTGGTCTCCCCGGTTGGCGAGCAGCTCGAGGGTGAGCGGCACCCCGGGCGCGTCGGGGTCGATCCGCTTGACCTCGAGGCCCACCTCGTCCATCAAGACGCGGGCGGCCCGGACGTCGTCCGGCAGGTCGGTGAAGCGGCGAAGCAGGTCGAGCGTGAGGTTCATGCCATCCCCCGCTGGAGCGCCGTCAGCACGCGCTGATCGGGCTCGTACAGGCTGCGGATCTTGGTGACGCCGGTGTTCTGCGCGACCATGCGGGTGGTGCCCAGGCCGAACGCGATGCCCGTGACCTCGCCGGGGTCGAACCCGAACGTCCGGAACACCTTCGGGTGGACCATCCCCGCGCCGAGGATCGTGACCCAGCCCGCCCCGTGGCAGGCGTGACAGCCGGCCCCGTCGCAGTGCATGCACGCCACATCCACGCCGACGCTGGGCTCGGTGTAGGGGTAGTACTTGGGCTTGAACCGGACCCGACGCCCCTCGCCGAACAGCGCGCGCGCGACGAACGCGAGGGTGCCCTTGAGGTGAGCGAAGGTCAGACCCCGGTCGATCCAGATGCCCTCGAACTGGTGGAACATCGCGAGGTGGGTCGCGTCGACCGCCTCGTTTCGGTACACCCGGCCCAGGCTCGCCACGCGAATGGGGAGGACGTCCTCACCGGCCGCCAGCCTCTTGCCGGCCGCCTCCAGCACCCGCGCCTGGACCGTGGTGGTGTGCGACCGCAGCAGCAGCCCACCGTCCACCCAGAACGTGTCCTGCATGTCGCGCGCAGGGTGGTGCTCGGGGATGTTGAGGGCATCGAAGTTGTAGAACGGCCCCTCGACCTCCGGGCCGCTCTCCGGCGTGAACCCGAGGCGGCGGAGCACGTCGAGGCAGCGCTGCTCGATGACGTGGACCGGGTGGCGTGCCCCCCGGGGGGTCGCCAGCCCCGGCGCGGACAGATCCTGCCACTCGGCGTCGAGCTGGGCGGCGATCGCGGCCGCCTCCACCCGCGCCTTGGCCTCCGCGAGCGCGGCCTCGACGGTCTGCGACGCGGCATTGAGCGCCTGCGCCACCGCGGGACGCTCCTCCGCCGGCACCTCGCGAAGCCCCTTGAGCGCGGCCTTCAGCGGAGACTTGCGCCCGGTGTGGGCCACCCGGACCTGCTCGAGCGCCGCGGGCGTGGTGGCCGCCTCGAGATCAGCGCGGAACGCCGCCAGCAGCGCGTCGGGATCGGGTCGTGCCATCGGGCCTCCTGCGGCGCCCCGGGACTAACCGGTGTGGACGCCGCCGGGGGGTCACCCCCTCCCCTGCAGGCCACGCACTCCGCGGGTGCCTCCAGGACCCGCGGCCCCCTCACGGCCCCGCGGCGCGCAGTCCTGGCCCCCAGTCGATGGACACCCCGGCGAGCGACCGGGCCAGGTGGGCGAGCCCGCCGACGTCCTCCACCCGATCCTTGAGGTGTTGCGGGAGCGCGGACGCCCCATGGCGCGCCCCCCACAGGGCCCCCGCCATCGCCCCGAGGGCGTCGTCGTCTCCACCGAGTGCGCGGGTGCGGGAGAGCAGGTGCTCGAACGGCTCGTCGAGGGACGACAAGCCCAGGTACAGCGCGGTCGGCACCGAGCGGATGGCGGTGATCTCGTTGCCCAACTCCTTGCGTAGCGTGGCTACCGACGGCGGCGCGTCGAGAAAGGCGCGGACAAGACCCCACGGCGACGCCCAAGGCGGATCGGCGTGGTGAGCCGCCACCTCCTCCACGATCGCCACAGGCGACGCGCCCCGCACACACGCGGCCGTCGCCCGCGCGAGGATCGACGCCCCCGCGCGGCCCTCCGGGTGGGCGTGGGTCACGGAGGCGACCGCATCTCCGGCTGCCGCCGCGGCCCCTCCGTCCTCATGGAGGAGCGCCCCCAGGATCGGCGCCCGCATCGCGCCGCCGTTCCCCCACGATCCCTCCGGCCACTGGGCCGTGCGGGCCACACGCCAGTCCGTGCCCCGACGAACCGACCGGAGCATGGCCGCCGCCCCCGGACCGTAGCCGCGGTGCCAGCGGTAGGACCGGGCGAACCGCTGGGCGAGATCGTCGAGGTCGAGGGCACGGCAGGCCAGCAGGCTCTCCGCGATGTCCCGCGTCATCGCCGTGTCGTCGGTCGTCCGATGGCGGCCGTCCCGCGTCCGGCCCAGGCCCCACCACACCAAGCGCTCGAGCGGGCCGCCTTCGAAGGGCGCCCCCAGCGCGTCGCCGAGCGCCAAGCCCACCACGCACCCCTCGATCCGATCGGCAGGGTCCGCGGGGTCCGCAGAATCCGGTCGGGCGTCAGGCCAGGCCGTGGAACACGTCCTGCACGTCGTCGTCCTGCTCGAGCTTGTCGATCAGCTCCAGCACCTCGTCCGCCTGCTCCTCGCTCAGCTCCGTGGTGTTGTGCGGCAGCCACTCGATGCCCGACGAGACGACCTCGGCCTCCATCCCCTCCAAGGCTGCCTGCATCGCCCCGAAGGCCTCGAACTCCGTGTAGACGACCAGCAGCGGGTTGCCGTCGTCGTCCTCGCTGTCGTCGAGGTCGCGCAGGCCGTGGTCGATCAGCTCCAGCTCGAACTCGTCGCGCTCCAGGCCGTCCGGCTTGACCTTGAACGAGCCCACCCGGTCGAACATGAACGAGACCGACCCGGTGGCGCCGAGGTTGCCGTTGCCCTTCTTGAAGGCGTGGCGGACGTTGGCGACCGTGCGGGTGGGGTTGTCGGTGGCGGAGGTGACGAGGATCGGGATCCCGTGCGGGCCGTAGCCCTCGTACATCAGCTCCTGGTAGTCGGCGGCGTCGTCGCCCACGCCCATCGCCTTGTCGATCGCGCCCTGCACCTTGTCCTTGGGCATGTTGACCGCACGGGCGTTGTTGAGCGCACGGCGCAGCGCGGGGTTGGCGTCGGGGTCGTCTCCGCCCGCCTTGACCGCGATCGCGATGTCCTTGGAGCACCGCGTGAACTGCTTGGCCATCTTGTCCCAGCGCTTGAACATCGTGGCCTTGCGCTTCTCGAACATGCGGCCCATGGCGGGTCCTCCTGGAGTTGGGACGGTCCGCTAGCCGGCGGAGGGGGCGCGGGGCCAGTCACAGGTGACGTCTGCGCGGCATTGCCGTCGCGACCGACGACGCCGATCCATCGGCACACTACGGACGCCCGACCGTCTGGGGTGTCCCATGTCCCTCCGTCCCCTCGCCTTGCTGTCGCTGACGATCGCCGCGTGCACCCCGACGGACGACGATCCGATCGACGGTGCCACCGACCTGTCGGAGA
>JAUHWK010000020.1 GCA_030424555.1 bacterium
GTCAGCGCCCTGCTCGCGTGGCTGGTGGAGGCCGACGCCCTGGTCGGACCGTGCCCCCGTCCCGTGGAGGCCACGGCGTTCCTCGGCCGCTTCCGGGGCAAGGGCAAGGCCGCGGACTTCGCGCGGAAGCTGCTCCACCCGTGAGCCTCGCCGGAGACCGGCGCGTGGGACTGGTCTACCGGACCCACACACGAGCACCGCCGCCCTTCGGAGCGCCGCATCGCGCGTGGCGTCGTCTGGCTCAACCCACCGGTCGTCGGCCGTCCTGCCCAAGAACCACGACGGCCCTGACGGAGGGATCCGTCAGGGCCGATGCGTGGGGCGCGTTGGCCCTGACGGACCCACCACGTCGGGGTCGCAGGGGCAACGCCCCGCGGGGGGAGGGGCCCGGGGAGGGGGCAGGACCCCCTCCCGAAGTGGGATGGCTCGGGGCGGATTTGAACCGCCGACACCACGGGTATGAACCGTGTGCTCTGACCACCTGAGCTACCGAGCCGAAGCCGGCGCGGTCTAACGCGCGCCCGGGTGGGGGCAAGGGCGCTGCGATGACGCCGGGGATGTCAAGTCGACGTCGAACGGTCACCTGGCATTAACATCGGTGTCGTGGCGGACACTCAAGGGGCGTCTCTCCAGGGAACTGGCGGGACATCACCCCAGGGAGGTCCCCATGAACTCGCCGCTGTCCTTCGCTGCCCATCGGTCCCCACCCGGCCAGGGAGTTCCTGTCGATCGCGCGTTGGTCGGGTTCCTCTCGCGCCTGCCGATGCTCGAGGGGGTGCCGCGGACCGTGATCGAGGACCTGGCGTGCAGTGCGCAGGCCCGCCGGGTGTCGCGGGGCACGGTGCTGTGGTCTCCGGGCGACGCGGCCGACACCGTGTGCTTCGTCCGGTCGGGGGTCGTGGTCACGACCCGCTCGATGGGCGATCACGACGTGACCCTCGACTACCTGGGCCGGGGCGAGCTGATCGGCCTGGGCGGCGGCGTGCGCGGCGGCGAGGCGCGCATGCACGAGGACGGCACGCTGCTGTCGATGTCCCGCGCGGCGTTCGACGCCTGGCTGGGCCGCCACCCCGACCTGGCGCCGGTGTTCCTGGACTGCGCCTCGGCCGAGGGACGCCGGCTGGCGGAGCGGCTCGCGCTGGTGAGCATGCACGGGGCGAAGTCCCGCCTGGCCCTGCTGTTGCTCGACCTGGCGGCCCGGTTCGGCGTCCGGGACAGCCGCGGCGTGATCGTCGACGTTCGGCTCACCCACCGCGAGCTGGCGGCGTTGATCGGGGCCACCCGGGAGACCGTCAGCGTCGCGATCGTCGACCTGCGCTCGGCCGCGCTCATCGCCACCGAGTCGCGTCGGGTCGTGCTGCTCGATCCGCCGGGTCTGGAGGCGGTCGCAGGCGCGTGAGAGTGGTGGTGTCGTCCGGGTCGGCGGGCTAGGGCGACGACCCTTTGGGATCCGCCCGCCGACGAGGCGGTCCCGTCGCTCTGCACATTGCCTCGGATGGTCCCATGAAGCTGTACCGTGCCCGCATTCCGGTGATCGCCAAGGAGTGCATCGAGGTCCTCGCGGAGGTCGGCGACATCGACGTCGTCCCCGATCGCAAGGACGACGCCGAGGCCGACCTGGTCGCCATCATGGAGGACTACCTCCGGCGCGACAGCCAGCTGCGCGAGTCCATCCGCGACCACATGGCGGAGGAGGGGATCTCCTACGACCAGTACGGCAAGACCCGCGCCAAGATGGCCGGCCGGATGGATCACCCCACCGGCGACGACGTCGAGCGCTTCCTCGTCCGCCAGTTCATCGAGATGCTGCTCAACAGCCCCAACATCGATGAGGTCTACGCCGACGACAACGTGATGTACCGCAAGCTGATGGATGTCGTCCGCAAGTACGACGTCGATGAGGATGCGATCCGCGCCGAGGCCAAGGACAAGGTCAAGAACATCGCGGAAGGCACGATGGAGTTCGAGATCGCGATGCGGCACGCCGTGCGCGACGTCAAGAAGCGCATGGGCCTGATCATGGACCGGCGCAACAAGATCCGCGACCAGCAGCAGTAGCGGTATCTTCGTCCCACGGCGGTCCCTCGCCCCCGAGCCCTGGGGGCCCGACCCCGTGGGAGGCCCGATGCAGCCCCAGTCCTTCCTCGCCCTCGCGGCGGTGTTCGCGATCGTTGGCGCCACGGCGGCGTGCGGCGCGGCGCCGGACCCCGTCGACTCGGAACCGGAAGCCCCCCCCGCGGAGGCGACGCCTCCGGTCCCCACGGGTCCGTCCGGCCAGCCGGCCTGGCGTCCGCCCGAGACCGAGGACGCGGTGCGCTTCGAGGCCGTGGCCCCCTCGGTCGATCTGCTGATCCGGCTCACGGGCATCGGGGCCAACTACCGGGGCTACCTCACCGAGCGGGACCGGCTGGCCACCCTTGCCTCGGACGTCGCACCCTGCCTGACGGGGCCGGCAGAGCTGGTGCTGACGTACGACCCGTCCTCCAGCGACGGCCGCATCGTGCTCGTCGTGCCCAAGGGGCGCCTGTCGTGCCCCGCGGCGGTGGGGACCGATGAAGGGGTCGACATCACGCCGCTGACCCCACTCACCAAGGCGGTCGCCACGTACCGCCAGGGCCTCGGCCAGACGCGCGACCTGCGGATCCTGTCCTGGCGGGCGGGGGTGTTGCTCGACGACGTCGGCGGCAAGGGGGTGACGCTGTGGATCGGAGGCACGCCTCCCGGCGATGGCTCCGAGGTGCGCCCGTGTGTCGATCTGGACGGGACGGTGCACTGCCCCGAGGGGGCGCGTGACGTGTCGGGGGAGGGCACCACGGTGGTGACAGCGGCCACCCCCAAGGCTCGGCAGGCGCTCGCCCGACGGCTGCACGCGATCCCGTGATCGCTACGGCGCGGCGGGCGCCTCCGAGGGCGTGGGCTCGGCAGTGACGGTGCTGCCCGCGTCGTCGGGGCCATCCTCCTGCAGATCGGCCAGCGCGTCGGCGTCGAGGTCGGCGTGCAGCACGGTGCCGTATCGGGCGCGGCCCTCGCGGGCGGCGTCCAGGTGGGTCCGCAGATCCACGAGCGCCACGTTGCGCTTGACCTGCCGCCCCTCGAAGCCCCACAGGAAGAACGTCCCCCAGCCCTCGGCGGCGCTGTACCAGGAGAAGCCGTCGCCCATGAAGGCCGTGGCGGTGAGGCGCTCTCCACCGTCTCCGACCGCGTCGAGCGGGACCAGCGAGATCATCGGAGGGCGGACCCGTCCCTTGAGGTGATCCGGAAGCCGGGCCTCGAACGCCTCGGTGCGTCGCTTCTCGCGCTCACGGACCGCCTCGGGCACCTCACCCCACGCGCGCTGGCCGTACAGCCCGACCTCGGGCCCCGGGGTCTCCAGCGCGAGCGCGGTGCCGTCGGGGGACAGCACGCCGCGGGTGGCGTCGGGGAAGGTGTGCTCGACGGCGCCGTCCGCCTCCGCATGGACCGCGACCGTGCCGTCTCGGGAGACGGCGACATGGCCTGCGGACCAGGACAGCGTGTCGAACCCAGGGGTGAGCCAGGGAAGGGCCCGGGTTCGGGGCCCACCGCCGGCGTCCACGGTCCAGGCGTTGCGCGGGGCCTCGTCGGACTCCGCGCCAATGACGAGGAAGCGGCCGCCGTCGAGGGCCTTGAGGTCGTCGATCCGGGCGAGGCCCTGGATGGGGACGGTGACGAGGTTGCCCGGGGAGGGGGCCGGGTCGTCGACCGAGGGGGCGGGAAGGTCGACGATCGCGAGCCGGATGGGGGGATGGTCGTCCGTGGTCGGGCCGATCGCGACCGCGAGCCGGGTGGGGGAGGACCACGCCATCGGCCCGAGGCCCTGGGGGATCGGCAAGGTGATGTTGTTGCGGCCTGGGGCGTCGGCGTTCATCACGTAGGTCGACAGGACCAGCTGGAAGGCGAGCCGGAGGCCGTCGGGGGACCACGCGAAGCTGCGGAACGCGTTGCGGCCGCAGGGGGCGAACGCGAGCTGGACGTTGTGCTTGGCAGCGAGGAAGCGGATGCGGGCTTCGTTGCAGTCGGCGAAGGACGCCCCGACGTTCTCCGACAGCCGCCCCGCGAAGGGATCGTCGCCGCACTGGCAGCCTGACAGCATCGCGGCGGCGGCCCAAGGCAACAGGCGGAGGCCTCGGTGGAGGAGACGGGGCATGGGGAGACTCCGGGGAACACCGTGGTGGGGACGTGGTTGCCGCCCCCTGACGGGACGCTAAGACGGGCGGAGCCTGGGGGCAGCCCCCAGGGCGGAGCGGAGGGGGCCACGGGAGGTCCGGTGCGCCAGATCGTCGACACCACGCCGGGCGCACGCGTCGCGCCCTGGGCTGCGGTCGGGCGTGTGGTGTGGCCGCTGTGGGTCGCGCTGGGGGCGGTCGCCTGCCTCGGGTCGGCCACGGAGACGGTGCCGGTCGCCGATCCCGCCGCGCTCCCGTCGCCTGACACGCCGGACGATGCGTCGGGAACGCTCGATCCGGGCGCACCGGCCGCCTTGCCGCCCGATCGGATCGCGATCGCGCTCGACATTCCTGCGGGCAGCAGCTTCGGGGAGGTGGTGGCGCCGTGGGGCTTGCCCGGGGGACCGCTGCGGGAGGCGGCCCTGGAGCACCACGATCTCGCCCGGATCGACGTCCGCCGCGAGCTCGCGGTCGTGCTGGAGGACGGGGTGCCGGAGCCGGTCGGCCTTCGGTACGCGGTCGACGGCGACACCACGCTCGTGATGCGCCGCGATCCCTCGCTGGACAGCGGCTGGCGGGTGTGGACCGAGGAGGTCGCGTGGACGATCGCCGTCGAGACCCGCTCGTTGACGATCGAGCACTCCCTGTGGAACGCCGGGCTCGCCGCGGGGCTCGGGGCTGCGGACCTGGCCCGCATCGCGGCGGTGTTCGAGTACGAGGTCGACTTCAACACCGAGCTGCGCGCGGGGGCCCACCTGGGCCTGGTCGCCGAGGTGTTGCGGGCCGACGGCCACGGCGACCGGCTGGGCATCATCCACGCTGCCCGTCTGGAGAACGACGGCCGGGTGCTGGAGGCGATCCGCTTCGTCGGGGACGAGGGCGAGCCGCACTACTACCACCCCGATCACAGCAGCACGGAGCGGGCCTTCCTGCGCTCCCCGCTGGCGTTCGGCCGCGTCACGTCGGGGTTCAACCCCCGCCGGTTCCACCCGATCCTCAAGCGCGCGCGCCCGCACAACGGCACGGACTTCGGGGCCCCCACGGGCACGCCGGTTCGCTCGGTCGCTTCAGGCGTCGTCACGTACGCGGGCCGCAGCGGCGGCCACGGCCGGTTCGTGAAGGTCCGCCACGACGACGTGTACGAGACCTCCTACAGCCACCTGTCCTCGATCTCGGTGCGCAAGGGGCAGCGGATCGCGATGGGGCAGACGATCGGTGCGGTCGGCGCCACCGGCCTCGCGACCGGTCCCCACCTGCACTACCAGATGTGGCGGCGCGGCCAGTTCGTCAACGCGATGCGGGAGAAGCTCCCCACCGCCGAGAACCTGCCTTCCAAGCACCACGCGGCGTTCGATGCGCTCGTGGAGCGCTGGCTGCCCGAGGTCCCTCGACCCGGTCACGCCGAGGAGTGACGGGGGCGCCCGCGCGTCTCGGGGTCCCGCGGCCAACGTGTGGGGCTGGGGGACGACGCCACGCCGCGGTGGACCCGTGCTCGCGAGCCCGCGCTACTCGTCGACGGTGGGCATCCAGACCACGTTCTCGTCCAATCCGATCGAGGCGAGCGCCTTCTCGTAGCGCTCGTCGGGGTCGGTCCCGAACACCAGCTCGGGCTGGATGTCGGTGTAGATCCAGCCGCCGTCGCGGACCTCGTCGTCGAGCTGCCCGGGGCCCCAGCCGGCGTACCCAAGGCACAGCATGATCGGCTCGCCCTTCTTGAGCAGGCCCATCAGCACGTCCATCGAGCGGGAGACGCCGAGGCCGCGCACGTTCCAGCCCTCGTCGTCGGGGACTTCATCGCGGGTGACGACGGTGCCGCTGCCGGTCTCGACGGGGCCGCCCCAGCTCACCCGGCTGTCGAGGTAGGGGGAGGTGTCGAGGCCGTCGGGGAGCTCCAGCACGTCGGGCAGCTTGTGCTCGAGCGCGCGGTTGAGCACGACGCCGATGGCCCCGTCCTCATCGTGGTGCCAGAGCAGCACGACGGTTCGGGAGAAGTAGGGATCCTGGATGCGGGGCGAGGCGATCAGGAGGCACGGCGCGAGGTTCAACTGGGGACTCCGGCTTCGTCGCGGCGGTGCAGCTCGGGCTCTCCCTCACCGAGGACGGTGCCCTCGGTGATGACGATCTGGTCGAGCCCGTCGATGGCGGGGGCGTCGAACATGACGTCGAGCATGACCCGCTCGATGACCGCGCGCAGACCGCGGGCGCCGCTGCGGCGGGCGATCGCCTCGCGGGCGATGGCGCGCAGGGCATCCTCGGTGAACTGCAGGTCGATCTTCTCGAACTTGAGCAGCTTCTGGTACTGCTTGACCAGCGCGTTGCGGGGCTCGGTGAGGACGTGGACGAGGTCGTCCTCCTCCAGGGGATCCATCACCGCGATCACCGGCAGACGGCCGATGAACTCGGGGATCAGGCCGAACTGGGACAGGTCCTGCGGGCTGGCCTTGCGCAGGAGGCGGTCGGTGTCGGAGCGCGCGTCATCGACCTCGTCGGACTGCAGGAAGCCCACCCGGCGCTGGCCGAGGCGGTTGCCGACGATGCGGGCGAGGCCGTCGAAGGCGCCGCCGCAGATGAACAGGATGTGGGAGGTGTCGATCTGGACGGCGTCCTGGTTGGGGACGCGGCCCTTGCCCTTGACTTGGATGGAGGTGGTGGTGCCCTCCAGCAGCTTGAGCAGCGCCTGCTGCACGCCCTCGCCGCTGACGTCGCGGGACACGGAGCTGGTGGACCCCTTGCGGGCGACCTTGTCGACTTCGTCGATGTAGACGATGCCGCGGATGGTCTTGTCGACCGACTGCCCGGCGGCCTGGAACAGGTTGTGGATCATGTTCTCGACGTCCTCACCGACGTAGCCGGCCTCGGTGAGGGTGGTGGCGTCGGCGATCACGAACGGGACGTCGAGGAAGCGGGCGAGGGTCTGCGCGATCAGGGTCTTGCCGGTGCCGGTGGGCCCAACGAGCAGCACGTTGGACTTCTGGACCTCGGTGTCCTCGGTGTCGCGCTCCCGGTTGGCCTCGAGCCGCTTGTAGTGGTTGTACACCGCGACGCTGATCCGCCGCTTGGCGGTCTCCTGGCCGATCACGTAGCGATCGAGCTCTTCCTTGATGCGCGCGGGCGAGGGGATGCGGCCCTCACCCCACGTGACGGGGCGCTCGGGACCGTTCTCCTCGATGATGTCCATGCACAGGCGGATGCAGTCCGAGCAGATGTACACGTTGGGCCCCGCGATGATCTTGTCGACCTCGCGCTGGGACTTGTGGCAGAACGAGCAGGTGAGTCCCGCCGGGTTGCCGTACTTGCTCATGCGCTCCTCGTGGGCCCGGCCCGTATGCCGTTGTCATAGACAGCTACGGGGTGGGTAGCAACGGCCCGGTGACGACCCGTGGCGACGAACGGCCCCCGGATCCACCGAGGATGGGGCCTGTCAGGGGGTGGGGGCGACGGATGGGTCGTCGGAACCGGCCCGTACCGCGTCGCGGGTGGTGCGCAGGAGCGTCGCGACCGGATCGAGGTGGCGGCGTCGTGCCTCGCGCTCTGCGGCGTCCAGTCGGGTCATCGCGGTGTCGCGCGCGCCCTGGGCGGCCTCCAGCCGGGCCAGCAGCCACGAGGCGGTGAGGGCAGACTCGTGGTCGTCGAGGTTGCGCGCGGCCTCGATCGCGTCGGCGAGGGCCTGCTCGCCTCCGTCTTGGCCCCGCTTGCCGTCGATGTAGCCGAGGTAGGCGTCGGCGAGGACCACCCCATGGCGCCACCCGGCCTCGCGCGCGACATCGCGGCTGCGGCGGAAGTGGACGTGGGCGCGGGTCAGGTCCCCGGCGAGGAGGTGGACGTCTCCCAGGTGGCGCAGCCCGCGCGCGATCCCGCGTCCGTGCCCGAGATCCTCCCGGACCGCGAGCGCGGATCGGAACCGGCGCAGGGCCTCGTCGTGGCGGCCGTCCCACAGGGCGACCCGGCCCAGCTGCTCCAGGACGCGGGCCTCCTGCCGGCGATCGGCCGCGCGCCGGGTGTCGACCAGGGCGGCCTCCAGGTGGCGGGCCGCGGCCCGTGCGTCGCCCGCGTGGACGGCGACCCGGGCGAGGCCGGCGAGGGTCCGGGCGTGCTGGGCGGGGGCCTCTCGGGGCAGGCGCTCGACCATGAGCTCCCAGATCGCCGTGGCGTCGGCGGGGACACCGTCGGAAAGGGCGAGTGCGGCCCGGGCCTCGGTGACCTCCAGCTCCAGGTCGACGTCGTCCTCCCCCTGGGCGAGGCGCCAGGCCGCCGTGAGGTGGGCGTGGGCCTGATTGGACTGCCCGGCGTCGACGTGGTGCCACCCGAGCGCGAGGTGGGCGCGGGCCGACACCCAGGGCAGCCCAGCGTCTTCGGCCGCGTCCAGCGCGATGCGGAGCGCGCCCAGCCCCTTGCGGACCTCGCCTTGGCGGAGCTGGATCCGGCCCAGCCGCAGGCGCAGCATCGCCTCGCCCTGGGTGCGGGGCTCGTAGGTCTCCTGGGTCTCCTCCACCTGCTGGATCCACCGCAGGCCATCGCGGTACAGCGCGTGGGCGGTCGGGAGCTGGTGGGAGGTCTCGGCGTCCCGCCCTGCAGCGTAGGCGTACCGCGCGGCGTCGAGCGGACGGCCGCCCTCACCGCAGTGGCGGGCGAGGCGCGCGAGCGTGGCGGGATCGGGGTCGTCTCCCAGGCGGCGCTCCAGGGCGCTGGCCACGAGGCGGTGGTGGTCGCGTCGCTGCACGGACAGGGAGGCGCGCAGGGCGCACTCGCGGATGAAGTCGCTGGAGAAGGACCACACGCCGCGGGCCGGGGTGCGGCGCACGAGGCCGTGGGCGGCGAGGTCGTCCACGATCGGGGTGGGGTCGTCGATCCCCACCACGTCGGCGAGCACGTCGACGGCGAAGGTGCTCCCGATCACGGCGGCGATCTGCAGCGCCCCCTTCGCGGCGGGGTCCAGGGAGTCGATCCGCGCAGCCCCGAGGCTGGCGAGGGTCGCGGGGAGCTCGGCGGCGGCCTCGGCGCGGAGGTGGGCCACGCCGTCCACGACACGGATGTGGTCCTGGTCCCGGAGGAAGCGGGCGAACTCCTCGATCGTGAGCGGGTTGCCCTCGCAGGTGGCGTGGACGCGGGCCTCGAGCGTGGGCTCCAGGCGCTCGGCCCCGAGGCGCTCGGCGGCGAGGCGGGCCTGCAAGGCGGGCGTGAACGCCTCGAGCGCGATCGTGCGGGCGTCGGCCAGGGCGTCGGGGAGGGGGGGCTGGGTGGTGGTGATCAGGAGGATCGGACGCTCCCGCAGGCCGCGCGCGGACCGGACCAGGCCGGCGAGGATCGCGGGGGTGAGGTGCTGCACATCCTCGACCACCACCACGACCGGGCCGGTGTCGGACAGGGCGGACAGGACCTCGCGCACGGCCATCCACGCATCGGCGGGGTCGACCCGCAGCCGGCGCAGGCCCAGCAAGGCATCGGCGGCCTCGCGATCGCGGGCCCCGATCCCCATCGGGAGCAGCTTGGCGACGGCCTTGCGGACCGCGGCGTCGTCCGCGTCGGGCTCCAAGCCCAGCACGCCGAGCAGCAGCTCCCGGGCGACGGCGAGCGGGTGGCCAAACGGGGTGGCGCGGGCGGTGAGGACCGGCAGCCCGCGGCGCTCTGCGAGGACGGTGAGCTCGCCCACGAGCCGGCTCTTGCCGGTGCCGGACTCCCCGGCGATTGCGACCGTGACACCGGAGCCCTCGGCGACGGCGCGCAGGGCGTCCTGGAGGTCGGACAGCTCGTCGGCCCGCCGAAGCCAGGGCCCGGTGGCGGCCGGCACCCGTCGGCGGGGTCCGACCGCCCAGGTGGGATCCGGCGCGCGTCCGCCCCGGCCCAGCAGCCAGGGCCCGCGCTGGAAGCTCCAGGTGGCCTCCATCGCCCGCTGGACCTCGTCGCTGGCGAGGATCTGCCCGTGGTCGCACTGCTCGGACAGGCGCCGGGCGAGGCGGGTGGTGTTGCCGCGGGCGTTGTAGCGGACCCGCGCCCCGGCGTGGCCCACGGTCACGTCCCCTGTGTGGACCCCGATGGCCAGGGCGATCGGGAGGCCCTGGCGCGCCATCTCGCCGACGCGTCGCTGCAGCTCGGTGGCGCAGGCGAGCGCCCGATCCAGGTCGTCGCGCCGCGTGCGCTCCAGGCCGAACATCACGTAGGCCTGATCGTCGTGCATGTGCTGCAGCGTGCCCCCGTGCTTGTCGAGCACGCCGCGCATCCACCGCAGCATCGCGAGGTGACGCTGGAACACGACGTCGGGCTCGGCGCGCTCGCTGATCGCGGTGAACCCGTCCACGTCGATCACCAGGGCCGCGACCCGCTTGCGCTCGTCGGCCGGATCGATCGGGGGGCCGGACGCGCGGTCGGGGCCTGGGGTGCGCAGGTCCGAGCCGGTCTGGGTGGAGCCGGTCCGGTCGAGGTGCTTGAGGTCGTCGACCAGCCGACGCAGCTCGTCTCCGGCGCGGGCGTCGGCCCGGTCGTCGGGGAACAGGGCCTGGATCCACGATCCGAGCTGGGCGCGTCCGGGCTGGTCGGGCTGCTGGTACAGCCAGCCCCGCAGGTCTTCCTCGAACGCGAGCGCGCTGTCGTACCGGTCGGCCGGGTTGGGGGCCATCGCGCGCCGGAGGACCTGGAGGAGGAAGGGGTCGAGGGCCAGCCCACGCTCGGCCGGGTCGACGAAGGTCGCCTCGCGCACATGCCGCAGCTTGTCGTCGGGGGACAGCCCGCGGTGCATCTTGTCGCCGACGAGCATCTCCCACAGCACCATTCCGGCGCTGTACAGGTCGCTGCGGGCGTCGATGGTCTCGCCGCGCGCCTGCTCGGGGCTCATGTACTGGAACTTTCCGCCGCCCGGGATGGCGCCTTCGTCGTCGGCCCGGGCGGTGGCGGGGCCGCCCCAGGTCCCCTCGGAGAGCAAGCGGGCGATCCCGAAGTCGACCAGCTTGACGTCGCCGGTGAAGGTCACGAGCAGGTTGTGGGGGCTGACGTCCCGGTGGACCAGGCCGACGCCGTCCTCGCCCACATCGGGGAGGCCGTGGGCGTAGCCGAGGCCCCGCAGGGCCTCCGCGAGGATCCGGACCGCGATGCCGACGGGCATGCGGGTCTCCTGGGCGCGCAGGGCCCGCAGGATCCGGTTCACGTCGGGGCCGTGGACCCACTCCATCGCGATGTACCAGGCCTCGCCGACCTTCCCCAGCTCGTACACCGCGACGAGGTTGGGGTGGTTGAGGTGCACCCCGATCCGCGCCTCGTGGATGAACATGGTGACGAAGCGGGGGTCCTTGGCGTGCTCGGACCGTATCCGCTTGATCACCAGCTTCTTCTCGAACCCGGCGGCGCCGAACGCGCGGGCGAGGAAGATGTCGGCCATGCCCCCCCGGCCGATCCGCTCGAGGAGCTCGTAGCGTCCGAACGGGGCGGGAAAGCTCATGGGGCTGCCGTAGCGCCAGACCGCGGACGCGTCACGACCGTGGCGAGACCAGGGCGAGCGCCAGCACCTCGTCGATGGTGTCGACGGTGTGCAGCGTGAGGTCGCGGCGGGCTTCCTTCGGGATGTCGATCAGGTCCTTCTCGTTGTGGCGAGGGATCAGGATCTCGCGCACGCCGGCGCGCCGGGCGGCGAGGACCTTCTCCTTGATGCCGCCCACGGGAAGCACCTTTCCGCGCAGCGTGATCTCGCCGGTCATCGCCAGGCCAGGACGCACGGCCCGGCCGGTGAGCCGCGAGGCCAGCGCGGTGAGCATCGACACGCCGGCGCTCGGGCCGTCCTTGGGGATGGCGCCCGCGGGCACGTGCAGGTGCAGCAAGCTGTCGAAGGACTCGGGCGTGAGGCCCAGGCGGTCGTGGTGGGCGAGCAGCCAGCTTCGGGCGGCCTCGGCGCTCTCCTTCATCACGTCGCCCAGCGAGCCGGTGAGCTTGAGGCCCGCGCGGCCCGGCATCTGCAGGCACTCGATGTACAGGATGTCGCCTCCGGTGGCGGTCCAGGCCAGGCCGATCACCACGCCGGGCTGGTCATCGCGGTCGTCCACGTCGAGGAAGTAGCGGGGCGGTCCGAGCCACTTCTCCAGGTTGCCCGGCTGGATGCGGGCGGGGCGGGTGCGTCCCTCGGTGACCTGACGTGCCACCTTCCGGCACACGCGTGCGAGCTGCCGATCCAGGTTGCGCAGGCCCGCTTCGCGCGTGTGGTCCTGCACGATGCGGTGCATCGCCTTGTCGGAGATGTGCAGCTGGTCCTCGCGCAGGCCGTGCTCGGAGGCCTGCCGCGGGAGCAGGTGCTGAAAGGCGATCGTGACCTTCTCCTCCTCGGTGTACCCGGGGATCTCCAGGATCTCGAACCGGTCGTACAGGGCGAGCGGGATCGGGTCGACGAGGTTGGCGGTCGCCAGGAACAGGACCTGCGACAGATCGACGGGGAGGTCGAGGTAGTGGTCGGTGAACGCCTTGTTCTGGGCGGGATCCAGCACCTCGAGCAGCGCGCTCGCGGGATCGCCGCGCACGTCGGCGCCGACCTTGTCGATCTCGTCCAGCACCAACACGGGGTTGCGGGATCCGGCCCGGATCAGCGCCTGAACGATCCGGCCTGGCATGGCGCCGATGTAGGTGCGGCGGTGGCCCCGGATCTCCGACTCGTCCTTGATCCCGCCGAGCGAGACCCGGGCGAACCCACGGCCCAGCGCGCGGGCCACGCTGCGTCCCAGGCTGGTCTTGCCCACCCCGGGGGCGCCCACCATGCACAGGATGGCGCCCTGGGCATCGGCCCGGAGCTGGCGAACCGCGAGGTACTCGAGGATGCGCTCCTTGACCTCGTCGAGCCCGTGGTGGTCGGTGTCGAGGACCTCCTGGGCGTGGGCGAGGCTGTTGTCGTCGTCGGTGGTGGTGGACCAGGGGAAGGAGCAGACGGTCTCGAGCCAGGTGCGCGCGATGTGGTGCTCGGCGGAGTCGCTGGCGATCCGGCGCAGGCGGTGGACCTCGCGCATCGCCTCCTTCTCGGCCTCTTCGGGCATGCCCGCATCCTTGATGCGCTGCTCGAAGTCGTCGGCCTCGTCCTCGGGACCGGCGTCGCCCAGCTCGGCGCGCAGGGCCTTGATCTGCTCGCGCAGGTGGTACTCGCGCTGGGAGCGATCCATCGCCTGCTGGACGCGGCCCTCCATTTCCAGGGACAGGCGGCGGGCGGCGATCGCGGTGGCGGCGGCGTCCAGCAACAGGGTGAGCCGGTCGTGGACGGTGGGGGCCTCGAGGATCTCCAGGCGCTGGGCCCAGGTGAGGTCGAGCAGCTGGGCGGCGTGCTCGGCCACCCGGCCGGGATCGTCGGTGGGGGAGACCACGACGTCGTGCTCGTCGTCGCGCAGGCCCTCGGCCCCGGTGAACTCGCGCAGCACCCCATCGAGGGTGGCGGCGGCGGCGAGGTCGTCCGGATCGACAGGTGGGTCGGCGTGGGGGCGGAACGGGGCCAGCAGGACGCCGTCCTCCTCCGTGGGATCGCCGTCGCGGTGCATGCGCTGCACGCCTTCGAGCAGCACGCTCGCCTGGCCATCGGGCAGCCACACCACCTCGACGAGCCGGGCCTCGACCCCCATCGTGGGGAAGGCCGCCCGCAGGGCATCCTCCTCGTCGGGATCGATCTGGGGGATGGCGACGAGGCGCGCGCCGTCCTCCGCCGCCCTCAGCGCGCGGCGCGTGGCGGGACGTCCCACCGCGACGGGCCGGATCATGCCGGGAAGCAGGACGATCCCGCGCAGGGGGAGGATGGCGTGCAAGGTGGGGGCCACGGCGACCTCGGGGCGTCCGGCAGGGACGTGGGGGCAGGCGATTCCGCGCCCTTAACGGACCACGGCGGGCCAGGCGCGGGCGCTCAGCGCGCCAGGACGGCGGCCATCCCCGCGGGGCTCGCGTCGACCAGCCCGTGCTCGGTGAGGATGCCGGCGATCCACGCCGCGGGGGTGACGTCGAACGCCGCGTTGCGGATCGCGGTGCCTTCGGGGACGGTGCGGACGCGGTCGAACCGGCCGTCGGGGGTCCATCCCCAGGTCCAGGCGACCTCCTCGCCGTCGCGTGCCTCGATCGGGATGGCAGCACCGTCCGGACAGCCAGGGTCGATGGTGGCCGCGGGGGCCGCCACGTAGAAGGGCACGCCGTGCTCGCGGGCGGCCAGGGCGGCCATGCGGGTGCCGATCTTGTTGGCGACGTCGCCGTTGGCGGCGATGCGGTCGGCCCCGACGATCATCGCGTCGATCGCACCCTGTTGCATCCAGTGCGCGAGGCTGCTGTCGGACGCGACGTGGTGGGGGACGCCCTCCTGGCCGAGCTCGAACGCCGTGAGCCGGGCGCCTTGTCCGCGGGGTCGGGTCTCGTCGACGTGGACCCGCACCTGCCGGCCCGCGCGGTGGGCGGCGTAGATCGGGGCGAGCGCGCTTCCCCAGTCCACGAACGCGAGCCAGCCGGCGTTGCAGTGGGTGGCCCAGGTCTGGCCGTCCTGCACGAGGGGGGCGCCGTGGAGGCCGATCGCGTGGCACGCGTCGGCATCGGCGTCGGCCCAGGCCTGGGCAGCAGCGACCGCGGCCTGGCGGGCGAGGGCAGGGCGATCCGCCTCCGCGCGAGCGGCGGCGAGCACGTGGTCGATCCCGGCGAACAGGTTCTGGGCGGTGGGACGGGTCCGACGAAGGCGGTCTGCGGCGGCGTCGACCGCGTCGACGAACCCGGCATCGGGGGCGGCGAGGGCACCTTGGGCCACCCCGGCCGCACCGGTCGCGCCGATGGCGCCTGCGCCGCGCACGATCATGGTCGAGATGGCCTGGGCCGTCTCCTCGACGGTTCGGGTGGTCACGAACCCGAACCGGTGCGGCAGACGAGGCTGGTCGATCAGGTGCAGGGCCCCGTCGTCGTCGAGCCGAACGGTGCGGTGGTGGACGCCGTCGACGCGCATGGTGCCTCCAGGGTCGGGCCGCGGGCGTCGCGGCGATCGGGTGCGCGCGCTACCTGCCCCGGACCGCCTTCGGGGACCACCCGCGGGACCCCAGGAGGAAGGATGCCACCCCGGCTCCGTCAGCAGATCGGCGCCACCGCGTTCGTCGGGAGCTTTCCCGACGAGGTGCCCGTGCTGGGCTTGCCCGAGGTGGCGTTTGCCGGGCGATCCAACGTCGGCAAGTCCAGTGCGCTCAACCGGTTGCTGGGGGGCCGCAAGGCCGCGCGCGTGTCGAGCCGGCCGGGCCGGACCCAGGCGATCAACCTGTTCAAGGTGGGATCGGGCTGCGCGTTCGTGGATCTTCCCGGGTACGGCTACGCCGCCGTGCCCGACGAGGTGGCCGAGGCCTGGAAGCCGATGATCGAGGGCTACCTTGGCACCCGCGAGGCGTTGGCCTTGGTCGTGATCCTCGTGGATGCACGGCGCGAGCCGCAGGAGACGGACGCCGTCCTCGTGGATGGCTTGGAGGACGCGGGCCTGCCCTACCTCGTGATCGCCACCAAGATCGACAAGCTCAGCAAGCACCAGCGAAAGCCGGTCCTCGCGAGATTGGCCGAGGCGCTGGAGCTCCCGCCGGGCCAGCCGGTCGGGTTCTCCTCCAAGACTGGCGAAGGGATCGACGACGTGTGGTCCGTGATTGAGCAAGCGTGTGCGGAGCACCGCCCATGAGCCGCCGAGGACGCAAGGGCGGCGGCCGTCGGGTGAGCAACCCGTACAAGAAGGCGGACCGGTTCACCAAGGCCGCCAAGGAGCAGGGGTTCGAGGCCCGCAGCGTGTTCAAGCTGTCCGAGATCCAGCGCCGCTTTCCGTTCTTGAACCGGGGGGACCGTGTGGTCGATCTCGGCTGCTTCCCGGGATCGTGGAGCCGGTACGCGCTGCAGCAGATCGGGCGGGAAGGCCGCCTGGTCGGGGTGGACTTCAAGGCCCCGACCGACCTTCCCGACGGCGTGTTCCTCGAGGCGTCCGCCCTGGAGATCGCCCCCGAGGCGCTGATCGCCGCGCTGGGGGGCCCGGCCGATGTCCTGCTCAGCGACATGGCGCCCAACACCGTGGGGATCCCGCTGTCGGACCACGTGCGTCAGGTGGCGCTCGCCCGGCACGCGCTCGAGACCGCCAAGGACGTCGTGCGTCCGGGGGGGGCGTTCGTCGTGAAGGTGTTCGACGGCGACGAGGTTCCGGACTTCCAGGACGCGATGCGGGCTGCGTTCGGTACGGTCAAGCGCATCCGTCCCGAGGCGGTGCGCCGCAACAGCCGGGAGTTCTTCTTGCTCGGCATGAACCGACGTTCGCCGGCCGCCGACACCCCCGACACGCCACGCGACCCGGCGGGTCTCGACGGGTGACGAACCCGGATTTTGCGGGCTGGTGAGCGAGCCTGCAAAGGATCCCGGGACGCCGTGCCTGGGGTCGGAGCACGCCGAGCGGCGCGCCGAGGGCGGGGGCGATACAGCGCGAAAGCGCCTGTGTGGACCCGGAGGATCCGTGGACGTCGCCACCCATCTCGGCATCGATCGAACGCTGTGCGGCTCGCCCTCGGCGATCGGCGAAGGCACGGCCACGGTCACGCTCGTCACCACGCCTGCGATGGCGGCCGACGCCCGGGGCCTGGTCCACGGCGGGTTCGTGTTCGGCGCCGCCGACTATGCCGCGATGCTCGCCGTCAACGACCCCCACGTCGTGCTCGGCGCGGCGGACACCCGGTTCACCGCGCCGGTGGCGGTGGGCGAGACGGTGGTCCTCACGGCCACCCGGTCCGGCGTCGATCGCCGCAAGCACACCGTCGAGGTTCACGCCTCGGTGGGCGACACCACGGTCCTCACGGGGACCTTCACCACCTTCGTGCTCGATGGGCACGTCCTGGACGGGAGGAACGGATGAACGGCGGAGACATCGTCGCGAGCGTGCTCAAGGCCCAAGGGGTCCGGCACATCTTCACGCTGACCGGGGGGCACATCTCGCCCATCCTGGTGTCGAGCAAGCAGCAGGGCATCCAGGTCGTCGACGTGCGCGACGAGGCGTCCACCGTGTTCGCCGCCGATGCCGTCGCCCGCATGACCGGCATTCCCGGCGTCGCCGCGGTCACGGCCGGTCCGGGCCTCACCAACACCCTCACCGCGGTCGAGAACGCCAAGCTGGCCCAGTCCCCGCTGATCATCCTCGGGGGCGGCACCGCCACGATCCTCAAGGGTCGGGGTGCGCTGCAGGACATCGATCAGGTCGCGCTGATGGCCCCGGCCTGCAAGGCCGTGTTCCCGGTCAAGCGGGTGCGCCACATCGGCGACACCCTGGAGAAGGCGTTCTCGACGGCGCTCGAGGGCGTGCCCGGTCCGGTGTTCGTCGAGCTGCCGGTCGACATCCTGTACCCCGAGGATGTCGTGCGCGAGTGGTACATGGCGGAGGCCGGCGGCGGGAAGTCCCTGTTTGGACGCCTGCAGAGCGCCTACGTCCAGCAGCACCTGTTCCGCGTGTTCCGCGACGGCGATCGCTTCGTGCCCGGTCCCCGGCTGCCGGTCGACCCGATGGATCCCGATCCCCGGCAGGTGCAGGAGGTCGCGGCGATGATCCGCCGGGCCCGGCGTCCGGCGCTGGTGGCGGGGGCGGCCACCGTGGTGCGTGCGCAGGAGGCCCCCACGGTCGCCAGCGCGCTGCGTGCCCTGGGCATGCCCACCTGGCTCGGGGGCGGCGCGCGCGGCCTGCTCGGCACCGACGACCCCATCCAGTTCCGGCACAAGCGCACCGCGGCCCTGAAGAAGGCCGACTTCGTGCTCGTGTGTGGGTTCCCGTTCGACTTCCGCCTCGGCTACGGCATGAAGATCAACCGCGAGGCGGAGATCGTCACCGTGGGGCGCGACAAGCCCGCCCTCACCAAGAACCGACGGCCCACCGTGGGCGTCCACGCCGACGCCGGCCGCTTCCTCCAGGCGCTCGCCCGGGAGCTGGGGGCGCCGCCCTCCGCGAGCTGGACCCCGTGGTTCGAGCAGCTGCGATCCAACGAGGCGCAGCGCGAGGAGGCCATCGTCGAGACGGCCGACCAGAAGACCGAGCACCTCAACCCGCTCGACCTGTGCCGCCGCATCGAGGAGCGCATGGACGACGACGCGATCCTCGTGGTCGATGGCGGGGACTTCGTCGCCAGCGCCTCGTACGTGGTCAAGCCCCGTGCGCCGCTCGCCTGGCTGGATCCGGGCGTGTTCGGCACGCTGGGTGTGGGCGGTGGCTTCGCGGTGGGGGCTGCGGCCGTGCACCCCGACAAGGAGATCTGGTTGTTCTACGGCGACGGGGCCTCTGGCTACAGCCTCGCCGAGTTCGACACCCTGGCCCGCATGGGCGCCAAGGTGATCGCCGTGATCGGCAACGACGGGGCGTGGGCGCAGATCGCGCGCGACCAGGTGAAGATCCTCGGGGACGACGTCGCCACCACGCTGCCGCGCCGCGACTACCACGTGGTCGGCCGGGGCTACGGCGCCAAGGGCCTGATCCTCAAGCGCCCGCAGGACGCCAACAAGATCCTCGACGACGCCAAGGCCTTCGCTGCGGCGGGGGAGCCGGTCGTGATCAACGCCTGGATCGGCAAGACGGACTTCCGCGAGGGATCCATCTCGATCTGACGGGGTCCAGCTCGATCGGACGGGGACCGGAGGTCGATCGCGCCGGTCGCTCCGGGCTGTGCTGCGGACTCCGTCGGCGGGACCGTGCGCCGCTGCGCGCACGCGATAAGGGCCGCCCCGCCTCCGAGGGCGGCCCATCCCGGAGTCCCCATGACGCTCGACCCGCAGTTCCTGGACTGGAAGGAGGCCGAGGAGGCCGCCGAGGCGATCCTCCCCATGGTGGGGACGCTGTACCGTGACCGTGGCGTGATCACGCTGCTCCACGGCCAGAGCCTCGTTCACCTCGACCCGATCAAGCTGATCGCGATGCACCGTCGCGGGCACCTGCCGTCGGGCCACGACGTGTCCCTGCGGCTCACCCGCGAGGCGCTCACCACGCTAATGGACGCCGACCTCGGTCCGGTCGAGCTCGACCTCGGCAAGCTGTTCCACGAGTGGATGTCGGCGGGCCAGGGCCAGGGGCTCGGTCCGTGGCTCACCGCCCGCGTGGCGGGGCTGGCGCGCGGCGATGCGCCGGCCCGTCAGCCGGTCGACGTGGTCCTGTATGGGTTCGGCCGGATCGGCCGCATCCTCGCCCGCCTCCTGGCGACCAAGGCCGGCGGCGGCGACAAGTACCTGCTCAAGGCCATCGTCGTCCGCAAGAAGTCCGACGACGAGCTCGAGCGCCGCGCCAACCTCCTGCGGGCCGACAGCGTGCACGGGCCGTTCCACGGCACGGTCCGCACCGACCCGGAGCGCAACGCGCTGATCATCAACGGTCAGGTCGTGAAGCTGATCTTCGCGAACAGCCCGGCCGACGTCGACTACACGGCCCACGGCATCTCGGACGCCGTCGTGATCGACAACACCGGCATCTGGCGTACCCGCGAGGCGCTCAGCCAGCACCTCGCGTCCAAGGGGGCCGCCAAGGTCCTGCTCACGGCACCCGGCAAGGGCGACGTCCCCAACATCGTGATGGGCATCAACGACGGCACCCTCGACCCCGCCGCGCGCACGATCAGCGCGGCGAGCTGCACCACCAACGCGATCGTCCCCATCC